>CABTZP010000013.1 GCA_902489375.1 uncultured Tissierellia bacterium
CAGTTTTCGGACTTTCGGGAAGAACAGTCTGTTTTGGTGGAGATCAAGGTGGAAAAGCTGGGGGAAGGTCCGCCTGGCTGAAAAAAGGCTTGATCAGGGAAAATTCATCTTGAGCGGCGGAAAGCCCCCGGTCTACCCGCTGGGCCTGCTCCAGATGATGCATAATATCGCCGACGGCGAAAAGACGAAGCTCTCTTTTCTCCTGGAGCTCCGCCTTGGGAAGGGGATCCGCCAGAAGCCCTTCTTCAAAAGTTTCCTTCTCCTGACTTTTTTCTTGCGGGGCGCTTTCTTCCCTTCCCTCAGCCGGTTCTTGAAAAAAGGGAGCGAAGGAGGGACGAAGGAGGGCAAAGAGAAGAAAAATAAGCAAAAAAGCCAGAAGCGGAAAAGCCCTCCTCCATGAAGAAGGAGATGGAGCTTTTCGTCTTCCCTGCCGCTTATCCGGAGGCAAATGGCTGTTTTTCATAAGGATCCCTCCCAGAACGCCTGGAACCAAAGCGCTTAAATTTGAATTTCCACCCACTTTCTCTGTCGGAACCGCCAGAGGAACAAGAAGAAGCGGGAAACTTGATCCATCAGGACGCCCAGCCAAATCCCGTGAAGGCCGAGATGAAACTGATAAACCAAAAGGATGGTCGCGACCGTCCGGATAACGGTAACAGAAAGGGTAGATGAGATCAGCGAATATTTCACATCACCCGCCGCCCGCAAAACGCCGCCGTAGACCACCTGCTGGATCTGAAAGAGGACGATAATCATCACATAGCGGCAAAGGACCACTCCCATGGCAATGGACTCTGGATCCGTAAAGTGCAGGTGGAAATAGGCCTCGCCAAAAAAGAAGATCAGGAAAGAAAGGATAATGGCCATCAAAAGCCCAATCTGCTGGCATACCCGACCATAAGAAAAGGCCCGGTCCTTTCTGCCTGAGCCCAGGCTGATCCCGGTCAGGGTCATGGCAGCGGTTTCCATCCCCAAGCTAAAAGAAAAACCCAAGTTTAAAAGGTTCATGGTTACAGAGTGAATAGCAAAGGCATCCGTACTGATCCGGGCGGCAATGATGGCCGTCGCCATAAAACCGATCCGCATTAAAAATTCCTCAGCGGCAACCGTGGAGCCCAGGGAAAAAATCGAATGGGCAATGGATCTCGCCGCTAAGAGCTTGTTCCGGAAAATGTAGGAAAGCTGGATATATGAATCTGTCTTCGTCAGCGAGTAAAGGCTCATCAGGAAGCCGACGATGGTCCCCAAAACCGTGGCAATGGCTGCTCCTTGGACGCCCAACTGGGGAAAACCCAGATGTCCCTTGATCAAAAGATAGTTAAAAACAATGTTCACGATGCTGGAGACAAAGTTTGTCGTAAAAGCAACGCGTGTATTGCCCGTCCCTCTTTGCGCTGCGTTGATAATAATGGTGATCGACAAAAAGAAGTTCGATCCCATAATGATCCGAAAATACATATCGGCCATCGCCTGGGTTTCAGCATTGCCCCCTGAAAAGCGGATAATGGGATCGGAATATAATAAACAGATCACCATGATGGCCACGATAAGAAAGAGCGAAAGAACCGTTGCTGTCACCAGGGTCTGATTGGCCTCTTTTCTTTTCTCTTCGCCGAAGCGCCGGGAAACCAGAGCCGAAACCGCCGTGGAAACGGCAAAAAGAGGCCCTAAAAAAAGAAATTTTGGCTGATTGGTCAGGCCGACGGCAGCCACGGCAACCGGTCCCAGGGTAGAAACCATGGCGGTATCAATCATGCCCGCAATAGCAACAAAAAAAGACTCCAAAACAGCCGGCCATGCGATGATCATGGCTTTTTTATATAAAGATTTTTTCTCTAGTTGTTTTTTCAGGAAGTTTGCCATATCTGCCTCAATTTTTTCGTCAATCACGCCTGATCGCGTGCCTTTTTTAAAACCAGCCTGCTTTTCCGCCGAAGGTGGGGAGAAACGGTGAAAAAACTTTGAATCTATATTATAACCTATTTTTTCTTCTCATCTCCAGGCTTTGCGCCTAAAATCCTCTTCCCCGCTTGGGGTCGAAAAAGCAGGTACAGCCAGATACCCAGGAAAAAGGCAGCCGCCAAGGTGCCCCAGGTAAAGCCCTTTCCCTGAAAAAATTGGCTGAATTGGTAAAAAATCAAAGAAATGCTATAAGAAAAAACCAGCTGATAGCCTATCCCGATCGCCAGCCACTTTCCCCCGCCCAGCTCCCGGCTCATGGATGCCACAGCGGCCACACAGGGAACGGTATAGAGATTAAAAAGAAGGAAGGAGATGGCGGAGCTGGCGGTAAAGTACTGGAGAAAAAGGCCCTCCGCCACGGTTCCCGGACCCAGCAAAGAGGCTTTATCGCCCATATTAAAAATAATACCGAGAATCGACATCAAATTTTCTTTGGCGATCAGTCCAGCGAAGGATGCTGCAATCGCCGGCCAGCTTCCAAAGCCCAGGGGCTTAAAGACCCCGGTAAAAAGGCCACCCACCCTGGCCAGAAAAGAATCTTCGACAGCCGTGCCCACCGGGCCAAAACCAGAGGGGCCGTAGCCAAAATAAAGAAGGGCCCAGAGGATCATCGAAGAAAGAAGGATGATCGTCGTCGCCTTTTTCAAAAAAGCCTTACTTCGGATCCAAACGATTCTTCCCACATTTTTCATGGATGGAACCCGGTAATTGGGCAGCTCAATCAAAAGAGGAGCCGGTTCGCCCCGAAAGGTCCGGGTTTTCTTCAAAAGGATGCCGGAAAGGACAATGGCGCCGATGCCGATAAAATAAAACAGGGGCGCGAACCACCAGCGGGAAGGAAAAAAAGCACCGGCAAAAAAGGCGATGATGGGAAGTTTTGCCCCGCAAGGCATAAAGGATGCCGTCATCACCGTGAGTCTGCGGTCATCTTCGTTTTCAATCGTTCGTGAAGCCATGATCGCCGGGACCGAGCAGCCGGTCCCAATCAGCATGGGGATAAAGGATTTTCCGGACAGGCCAAGCTTTCGAAAAAGGCCATCTAAGATGAAAGCCGCCCTGGCCATGTACCCACACTGCTCCAGGATCGAGAGGAAAAAAAAGAGGATCATCATCTGAGGAAGAAAGGAGACCACCGCGCCAACCCCAGAGATAATGCCATCAAGAAGAAGGGACTTTATCCATCCGCAAGCCCCCGCTGTCCGCAAGATGGCAGCCACCTTGCTTTTTATCCACTGGCCGATGATCACCTGATCCAAAAAATCAGAGATCTGTTTGCCCGGGCCGAGGGGACTGACAGAAAGCCAATAAACGCCGAAAATAACCAAAAGAAAAACGGGAATCCCAATCCAGCGGTTAATAAAAAGGCCATCCAGTTTTTCCGTCCAGGACGCTTCTGGATCCGTTTTTTTCTCCATCACCTCATTCATGATCTCAGTAAGATACCGGTACCTTGCCATGGTCATCAGGGCCTCGGAATCATCATCGTAGGCTTCCTCAACCTTATGGATGGTCTGATCAATAAAGGGCGAAAGGGGAATTTCCTCGCAAATTTCCGGATCCCGGGTAAAAAATTTTACGGCCATGAACTGGGGAGAAATCTTTCGGTAGGGATCAGATCCTTCTTCTTTCATGGTCCGGTTAATCCAGGCCCCCTCAATTTTATCCATGGCCAGCTGAATTTCCTTTTCATAAGGGAAATGAAAAAGGGGCTTATGGTTATGAACCACCACATGAAGGACCTGGGCCAGAAGGGCCTCCAGTCCTTCTCCCCGAAGAGCGGAGATTTCAACAACTGGCGCACCCAGCTTTTCCGCCAGCACATTAACCGAAAGCAGGGCGCCCTCTTTTTCAAGGATATCTTTCATATTGCAGGCGATCACCATCGGGATGCCCATTTCCAGAAGATAGGTGGTCAGATATAAATTGCGCTCCAGATTAGACGCGTCAACGATGTTGATGATCGCGTCCGGACATTCTTCCATCAGATATTTCCGGGCGACCCGTTCATCTTCCGTATAAGGAGAAAGGGAATAAATGCCGGGAAGATCCACCAGCTTCATCTCCGGATGGCCGAGGATGAGGCCCTCTTTTTTTTCTACGGTAACGCCGGGCCAGTTGCCCACATAGGCGTTGGCCCCCGTCAGGGCATTAAATAACGTTGTTTTTCCTGAGTTCGGGTTCCCGGCCAGGGCAATTGTGTAGGTCATGCTTCACCACTTTCTGTGCGCTTAAAAACCCGGTCAATCCTCTTGACCGTTTTTTTTATTGGATAAGAATACCCTTATTTTACCCTAGTCGACCGAATTCACAACAAAGGCCCTGGATAAAAATTCGGACAAAAAAAAGCCTTCGAATACCTTTTGGCCTAAAATGGCTGATAGGCTACATTTCGTATTTTTTCAAAATGAATAAGCTATATGTTGTGGTTTTTCTGGAAATCTTTGTGGTTTTTGGGTAAAATAAAAAGGCCATATTTCAAAAAAAGAAAGGGAACGCTATGACTTTGCAGATCATTGACGAAGTGACCGAAACCGAAGACTTCGTTTCATTAGAAAGCTATTTTCCTGACCTGGATCATTTTCACGAAAGCCTGGAGGAGATCCAAAAACGATTCCCGCAAGAGGAATACCACCTTGCTCATCTGTGTGAAAAATTTGAAAGCTTCTATAAAGAAGGGCTTGGCCTGGAGCAAAGAGTCCGCTATCTGATTTCCTCGGCCGTTGAGCTGACCAGCGAAGTCGCCCCCCGCTGGGAATGCATTGCCAGTTATTTTTACGACCTTCTTTATAAAAAAGAGTTGGAAGAAAACTGGAAAAAGAGGATCCTGGAGGGACTGGTGCCTGGGGTTTCCGACCCCAACCAGAGACTTTGCTTTTACCAAAAAGTTCGCTCCCTGGATGAAAGCGGCCTCTACGCCAAGGAAGTTTTGGCCACCTATGGAAAAGAAGACCTGGAAGAAGCGGAAGGATGGATGGACCCCAAAAGAGATCTTTTGGTCAACTATCCGGGCTATGATCTTCTGGTTTCCCGCTATGTCATCAAAAACTTCGACCTCGTTCCCCTGGAATCCGTTCAGGAAATGTACCTGGGCATTGCCCTCTTTTTGGCGATCCCGGAAAAAAAGAACCGGATGGGTTGGGCCCGGCGTTTTTACGATATTCTTTCCACATTAAAAATCACCATGGCCACCCCGACCCTTTCCAATGCCAGAAAGCCCTTCCACCAGCTTTCTTCCTGTTTTATTGATACGGTTCCTGATGACCTCCAGGGAATCTACCAGAGCATTTCTAACTTTGCCAATGTTTCGAAATTCGGCGGGGGCATGGGCCTTTACTTTGGCAAGGTCCGGGCCCAGGGCGCGGCCATCCGCCAGTTCAAAGGCGCGGCCGGCGGCATTATCCGCTGGGTCCGTCTGGCTAACGATACGGCGGTTGCCGTTGATCAGCTGGGCGTCCGACAGGGTGCCTGCGCCTGCTATCTGGATGTCTGGCATAAGGATGTGCCGGAGTTTATCCAAATCCGAACCAATAACGGAGATGATCGGATGAAGGCCCATGACATCTTCCCCGCCCTCTGCTATCCTAATTATTTCTGGGAACAGGTGGAAGAAAATCTGGACGGCCAGTGGGGCCTTCTCGACCCCCATGAAGTCCTCCAGATCAAGGGCTATGCCCTAGAGGATAGCTTTGGAGAGGAATGGACCGAAAAATATCTGGACTGTCTTTCCGATGATCGAATTAGCAAAAGGTGGATTCCCTTAAAAGAGCTGGTTCGCCTGATTATCCGCTCCCTGGTGGAGACGGGGACGCCCTTTGCCTTTAATCGGGACCTGGTAAACGAAGCCAACCCCAATAAAGACAAAGGCATGATCTACTCCTCCAATCTCTGCACAGAAATTGCTCAAAATATGAGTGAATCCGCCATTGTCAGCGAACAGATCCGGGATGAGAACGGAGATCCGGTCATTGTCCAAAAGACCCGTCCCGGGGACTATGTTACCTGCAATCTGGCCTCGCTGAATTTGGGCAAGATTGACCTCGACGATCCGCTTGACCTGGAAGAAGCCGTTCGCTCCGCGGTCCGGGCCCTGGATAACGTCATTGAGATGAACTTTTTCCCGGTGCCTGCCGCCAGGGTCAACAACCATAACTACCGGCCCATCGGTTTGGGGGTTTCTGGCTACCATCATATGCTGGCCAACCATCACATTTTCTGGGAAAGCCAGGCCCACTTAGACTATGCCGACAAGGTCTTTGAAAAGATCAATTACTACGCCATCAAAGCCTCAATGGAAAACGCCAAGGAGAAGGGGGCCTACCCCTACTTCAAGGGGTCGGAATGGGACAGCGGCCTTTATTTTCGCCGCCGGTCCTATGAAAGCCCGGCTTGGAAGGATCTGGCGAAAAAAGTCCATGAACATGGCCTGCGAAATGGCTATCTTTTAGCGACGGCCCCGACCTCTTCCACCTCGATCATCGCCGGCACCTCCCCGGGCGTTGATCCCGTGACCAACACCTTTTATTACGATGAGAAGAAAAACGGCCTAATCCCCCGAGTCGCCCCAGACCTGAATTTCTCGAATTATGTCTATTACAACCCGGCCCACGAAACCGATCAGACCTGGTCCATTAAAGCCGCCGGCGTAAGAGCCCGCCATGTCGATCAGGCAACATCGATGAATCTTTACATCACCAATGACTTTACCTTCCGAAAAATCCTCGCCCTCTATCTCCAGGCTTTCCGGGAGGGGGTCAAGACCATTTATTACATCCGCTCCAAGTCCCTTGAAGTGGAAGAATGCCGGTCCTGCTCTTTATAACCGGTTTATTTAAAGAAAGGAAAACCATGGAGACCATCTGCAAAAATCCTCTTTTTAACCCGGATGGGGATATTGAGCTGACTAAAAGGAGGATGATCGGCGGAAATACGACCAACCTCAATGATTTTAACAATATGAAATATGAATGGGTGTCCGACTGGTACCGACAGGCCATGAATAATTTCTGGATTCCCGAAGAAGTCAACCTGGTTGAGGATAAAAAACAGTATCCCCATCTGGCTGAGCCGGAAAAAAGAGCCTACGATAAAATTCTCTCCTTCCTCGTTTTCCTGGACAGTCTCCAGTCCGCCAATCTTCCTAACGTCGCCGAGTACATCACGGCCAATGAGGTCAACCTCTGTCTTCACATTCAGACCTATCAGGAATGTATCCACTCCCAGGCCTATTCCTATATGCTCGATTCCATTTGCGATCCCGACCAAAGGGATCAGATCCTTTACCAGTGGCGGGACGATGAGACCCTTCTTCGCCGCAACACTTTTATCGGCGATATTTATAACGACTTTCAAAAAGAAAAAAGCCTTCTCCATTTTATGCGGGTCTTGGTTGGCAATTATATCCTGGAGGGAATTTACTTTTACTCCGGATTCATGTTTTTCTATAACCTGGCAAGAAACAGCCGAATGACCGGATCCGCTCAGGAAATCCGATACATCAACCGGGATGAAAACACCCACCTTTGGCTTTTTCGCAGCATCATCAATGTCCTGCGCAAAGAAGAACCGCGTCTCTTTACCGAGGAAAAGCAGGCCCTCTATAAAGAGATGATCCATGAGGGGGCGGAGCAGGAAATCAGCTGGGGAAAATACGCCATTGGCAACGACATTCAGGGTTTAAATGAGACGATGGTGGAAGATTATATCCAGTATCTGGCTAACCTCCGCCTTCGGGAAATTGGCTTGGACCCCCTCTACCCCGGACACCGGGAGGAGCCGGAATCGATGAAATGGGTCTCTCATTATTCGAACGCCAACATGATCCGAACAGACTTTTTTGAAGCGAAATCTACCGCCTACGCCAAATCGGGCGCTTTAATCGATGATTTATAGTCCCTCTGTTCAAAAAAGACTATAATAAAAATCTGGCCGTTTATTTTCGGCAAGAGATATAATATTATGGTCTTGGATATTGATTTTTAGCGATTTAGTAAGGAAAGAGGAGGAGCAAGTGAAAAAAGTTGGCATCATCATGGGCAGTGACAGCGACCTTATGATCGTGGAAAAATGTACGGGCGTGCTGGATGCGTTGGGGATTCCCTACGAAGCGCATGTCTATTCTGCTCATCGGACACCGGAAGAAGCCCGGGCTTTCGCCGTTCATGCGAAGGAAGAGGGCTTTGGCGTTTTGATCGGGGTCGCCGGAATGGCCGCTCATCTGGCTGGGGCTTTGGCAGCCAATACTGTTTTGCCGGTCATCGGAATCCCGGCAAAGTCCAATGCTTTGGAGGGGCTGGATGCCTTGCTTTCTACCGTCATGATGCCTTCCGGCATTCCTGTCGCGACCGTCGCCATTGATGGAGGGAAAAACGCAAGCTATTTAGCCGCTGAAATCATCGCCTTAACCGATGATGACCTTGCCGGGCGTCTTGAGGACCTTCGGCAGGCTGATCATAAAAACACGTTAGAAAAAAATGCCCGCATTGAAGAACAGCTGAACCATTAATTGATCTGGACTTAAGGAAAGGAGCCGTCCCATGGAAAAGAAAGAGCTGATCCGAGAAGGAAAGGTGAAAAAGGTCTACGCCACCGATCATCCCGATCAAATTATCGTATGTTATGAAGATAAGGCCACCGCCGGAGATGGAGATAAGGTCGGAAGCATCGCCAATAAGGGAGCCATCAACAACAAGATGACCAACATCCTCTTCCGCCTCCTGGAACAAGCGGGCGTTCACACCGATTTCATTGAAGAGTTAAATGACCAGGAGGTCTTGGTCCGCAAGGCCGAGATGTATCCTCTGGAGGTTATTGTTCGCAATATCGCCGCCGGGCACTTCTGCCTCCGCTACGGGGTGGAAAAGGGAATGAAATTTGACCAGCCCACCTTTGAATTTTCCTTAAAAAACGATGAGCTTCATGATCCGCTCATCAATGATTCCCACCTTGTCGCCTTAAAAATGGCAAAGCAGGAAGACCTGGATGCCATCCGGGAATCCGCGCTCAAGGTCAATGAAGTGCTTAAGGAATATTTTGCGAAGCTGGGCATTATCCTCGTTGACTTTAAACTGGAATACGGCCTGGATTCCGATGGAAAGGTCATGCTCTGCGATGAGATTTCTCCAGACTCCTGCCGATTCTGGGATGCTAAAACCGGGGAGAGCTTAGATAAAGACCGGTTCCGCCAGGACTTGGGCGGCGTGGATGAAGCCTACGAAGAAATGTTCCGCCGGGTTACCGAAAAGTAATTTGTCTTCTTGCGTTCCGGAAGTCCTGCTTCCGGAACGCTTTTTCATTTTGATCCGGTCCGGACAAACATTGTCCTGTGATTCGTGATCGACAGTCTTTTCCGCTCTTACTGTGATGAAAGGAGTTACTGTGGGTGGGTTTTTTGGTTTAGTTTCCCGGAGAAGCGCTTTAGAGGATGTCTATTACGGCACGGATTACCTGTCCCATTTGGGGACCCACCGGGCAGGCATTGCCTGCTATGATCCGATTATCGGCCTGCAAAGGGAAATCCATGATATCGAAGATGTTCCCTTCCGGACGCGCTTTGAACATATTTTTTCGGATATGGAGGGCAATGCCGCTGTGGGCAGCATCAGTGACTTTGAACCCCAGCCCCTCCTGATCCGTTCTCGTTTTGGGGTTTTCGCTCTTTGCTTTACTGGTCTGATCACCAATCAGGATGAACTGGTCGAAAAATACCTCAGTCGGCCGGGCGCTCATTTTGACGCGATGACCGGGGGAAGAGTGAACAGCTGTGAGCTGATTGCGGCCTTGATTAACCTCAAAGAGACGATGATTGAGGGCCTTTGTTTTGCCCAGGAAGTCATTCAGGGCACCGCTTCCATCCTCATCCTTCAAAACGATGGGACCCTGATTGCCGCGCGGGATAAGATGGGAAGAATTCCTGTGATGATCGGCCATGATGAAGACGGCACCTGCGTTTCTTTTGAGTCCTTCGCCTATAAAAAGCTTGGCTATGAAGACTTTCAGGAACTGGGCCCGGGAGAAATCGTTCTGATTACGGCTGACCATATCGAACAGGTCCAGGCTCCCCGACCGAAAAAGAAGATCTGCGCCTTTCTCTGGACTTACTACGGCTACCCCGCGTCAACCTACGAGGGGGTAAATGTGGAAAAAGCCCGCTACGCCAATGGCCGGCTCATGGCCAGACAGGATCAGGAGGTGGGAAAGTGTTTTGCCGTTGACCATGTCGGGGGGGTTCCGGATTCCGGCGTCGGACACGCGCTGGGCTACGCCTTTGAATCGGGCATCCCTTATGGACGAGCCATTGTCAAATATCCGACCTGGTACCGGTCCTTTACCCCATCGAACCAGAGACGGAGAAACCGGGTGGCCAAGATGAAACAGGTTCCCGTCTATCCCCTGATCCATGATCAAAGCCTGCTCTTTGTTGACGATTCCATTGTCCGCGGGACCCAGCTTCATGGGACGGTTGATTTTCTCCAAAAAAACGGGGCTCGGGAAATCCATATGCGTTCGGCCTGTCCCCCAACCATGTACCCCTGCAAATATCTGAATTTTTCAAGGTCTGCCTCTGACCTGGAGCTTTTAAGCCGCAGAACCATCCTTCGTCTGGAAGGACAGGAGGGATTCGATCATCTGGATGAATATGCTTCCGCCAAGGAGGACCGGGGCCAGGCTATGCGCCAGGCCATCGCTGAAGAATTTCACTTCTCTTCCCTGGAATTTCAATCGTTGGAAAATCTGATTGAGTCCATCGGTCTTCCCGAATGCGACCTTTGCACCTATTGCTGGAACGGGAGGGAATAATCATGCAATCAAAATCTGACGCTTATGCCCAGGCTGGCGTAGACATTACCGCTGGCTATCGAGCAGTTGAACTGATGAAAGGCTTTATCCAGCGAACCCGGACACCGGGTGTCCTATCGGATATCGGGGGCTTTGGGGGCCTGTTTTCCATTGGAAAAGACTATGAAGATCCCATTCTTGTTTCGGGAACCGATGGGGTGGGAACCAAGCTTAAGCTTGCCTTTTTAATGGATCGCCATAACACCATCGGAATTGACGCCGTTGCCATGTGTGTGAACGACATTATCTGCTGCGGGGCAAAACCCCTCTTTTTCCTGGATTACATTGCCTGCGGAAAAAATATTCCGGAGAAAATCGCCTCCATTGTCCAGGGTGTAGCGGAAGGCTGCGTTCAGGCTGGAGCGGCACTGATCGGGGGAGAAACCGCTGAAATGCCGGGCTTTTACCCGGAAGATGAATATGATTTGGCGGGTTTTTCCGTTGGGATTATCGATCGAAAAGACATCATCGATTCCTCGAAAATGAAAGAAAATGACATCGTAATCGCGCTGCCTTCAACGGGCGTCCATTCCAATGGCTATTCTCTTGTTCGAGAAATCCTTAATAACAAGCATTTGTCCTTAGACCAGCCTTTTGAAAACAGCGAGAAAAGTCTGGGCGAGGCACTCCTTGAGCCGACAAAGATTTACGTTAAGCCCATCCTTTCTTTATTAAAAGAAGTCAAGGTCAGGGGCATCTCCAATATCACCGGGGGCGGCTTCTATGAAAATATCCCCCGATCCATTCCGGAGGGGCTGGGCGCGAAAATTGACCGCGAGGCCCTGCGCGTTCTTCCCATCTTCTCCTTCCTTCAGAAAGAAGGAGAAATTTCTGATCACGATATGTTCAACACCTTTAATATGGGGGTGGGGATGGTCTTGGTGATCTGCCCGAAAGATCAAGACAGGGCCCTGGACATTCTCCGCCAAGAGGGCGTGGATGCCTATCCGATCGGTCAAATTGTCCGATCCGATGAGAGGATTTTATTATGATGGCGATGCCCGGAGAAAAAACCAGAATCGCCGTCCTTGTCTCCGGGGGCGGAACGAATCTTCAGCACTTAATGGACAGCGAGAAAAAAGGGGGCCTTCCCCACGGAGAAATCGTACTGGTGGTTTCGAACCGAAAAGGGGCCTATGCCCTTCAAAGGGCAAAGGAAGCAGGTATTGAAAGCCTCTATATCCCAAGGAAAAAAGAAGACCCTCAGCGCTTTGAGGAAAAGTTAATCGATGCTTTAGAATCCCACAGGATTGATCTGATCATCCTGGCGGGATTTTTGTCGATTCTTAGCCCGGCTTTTATCCGCCGCTTCCCCGACCGGATCTTAAATGTTCACCCCTCATTAATTCCTTCCTTTTGCGGTAAGGGATACTATGGGCTGATTGTCCATGAAAAAGCCCTGGAAAGAGGGGTCAAGGTGACTGGAGCGACGGTCCACCTAGTTAATGAAATCCCGGACGGAGGAAGGATAATCCTTCAAAAGGCGGTTGAGGTAAAGGAAGGGGATTGCCCGGAAAGTTTGCAAAAGCGGGTTATGGAAGAAGCTGAATGGATCCTTCTTCCCCAGGCGGCTGAACTTTTCGCAAAAAAAATTGCAGAGGAAAAAACAAGGTCCTTATCATCGAAAGGAGCAATCGAATGAATCAGGAGCGATTAAGCCTCTCCCAGCTCGTTCAGGGAAATCCCTATCCGGGCCGAGGCATTTTTGTGGGGATGTCTCCCGAAGGAGAAAAGGCGATGGTTGCCTACTTTATCATGGGCCGGTCTGCCAACAGCCGTAATCGGGTTTTCGTTTTAAAAGACAAAGATCTTTTTACCCAACCCTTTGACCTTTCCCTTGTTGAAGATCCCAGACTCATTATCTACCGGGCCATGACCGCCAATGAGGAGCGGCTGATTGTCACGAACGGAGATCAGACCGACACCCTTGTCCAAGGGGAAAAGCAGGCTCTTTCCTTTGACCAGGCCCTGATGACCCGCCGGTTTGAGCCCGATGGGCCCAACTGGACGCCAAGGATTTCCGCGATCCTTCGTTTTGAAGAAGGCTCCTTTACCTATGAAATGAGTATTTTAAAGGCCGGAGATCCTGAGGGAAAAACCTGTCAAAGGGCGTTTTTCCACTATGAACCCCAGCCGGGAAAAGGCCATTTTCTTTCCACATACTGTACGGATGGAAGTCCTCTTCCCTCTTTTATGGGAGAGCCGAAAGAAGTCGCCATTAAGCCCCCACTCAGTCATTTTTGCGACCAGCTTTGGCAGGCCCTGGACCCGGAAAACAAAGTCTCTCTTTATGTCCGTTACATTGAACTGAAAACAGGACACTATGAAGAGCGGATCTTTAACGCGCGCAACGAATAGGAGGGCACATGGACCAGCATCAAAATTACATTTCCCCTTATTCTTCCCGCTATGCCAGCAAGGAGATGCAGTATCTTTTTTCGGACGACTTTAAATTTTCCACCTGGAGAAAGATGTGGATCGCCCTAGCCAAAGCGGAGCAATCCCTAGGCCTTCCCATTTCCGACGAACAAATTTCAGAAATGGAAGAGAAGATTTACCCGATTGACTATGACCTGGCAAAGAAAAGAGAAAAAGAAGTTCGTCATGACGTGATGAGCCATGTTTATGCCTTTGGTAAAGCGGCGCCGAAAGCCGAGCCCATCATCCACCTCGGGGCAACCTCCTGCTATGTGACCGATAATACGGAACTGATTCAGATGGAGAAGGCCTCGCAAATCATCCTGAATAAAGCGGGCCAGGTCGTCAGAAATCTGGCGGATTTCGCTGAAAAATACAAGGATCTGCCCTGCATGGGCTATACCCACCTCCAGCCGGCTCAGCTGACGACGGTTGGAAAAAGGGCCTGCCTTTGGATCCATGAGATGATCCTGGCCATCCAATCCCTCCAAGACGAACTGGACCACTTTTGCCTGCGGGGGGCGAAGGGCACGACCGGAACCCAGGCTTCGTTCATGGAACTTTTTAATCAAGACGAAGAAAAAGTAAAGGCCCTGGACCTTGCCATTGCCAAGGAATTAGGCTATCAAGAGGTTTATCCGGTAACCGGCCAGACCTATTCCCGGCAGGTCGATTTTCACTATCTTAGCGCCCTGGCGAACTTTGCCATTGGAGCTTCGAAATTTGCCAATGATCTTCGGATCCTCCAGTCCTTTGAAGAGCTGGAAGAGCCTTTTGAGTCTTCCCAGATCGGCTCTTCTGCCATGCCCTATAAAAGAAACCCCATGCGGTCGGAAAGGATTTGCGCCCTTTCCCGGCACGTCATCGTAAACTGCTTAAATCCCGCCATCACGGCCTCTACCCAGTGGTTTGAAAGGACCCTGGATGATTCCGCCAACCGCAGGCTTGCCATCTCCGAAGCCTTCCTGGGAGTGGATTCGATTTTAAATATCGCCATCAATATTAGTCAGGGGATCACCGTCTTTCCCGGCGTGATCCGCCGGCGGGTCATGGAAAAGCTCCCCTACATGGCAACAGAAAATATCATGATGGAATCGGTCAAAAGAGGAAAGGACCGCCAGGCCATCCATGAACGGATCCGCGCGCATTCCCACGCTGCCGTAAAAAAAGTGAAGGTGGACGGCGGGGTCAACGACCTAATCGAACGAATTGCTGAGGATCCGGAAATTCCGCTCAGCTTGGAAGAAATTCAAAAAAATTTGGATCCTGCCCTGTATGTGGGCCGGGCGCCATCCCAGGTAGAAGAGTATCTGAAAGGACCCGTTCAGGCGATTCTTGTCCGCTACCATCATCAGGATATTGAAGAGGAACTGTCCATCTGAAAAACGACTCATTTGTAAGAAAAGAAGGAGAGGAGAACGACATGAAGGAACTGCAACTCAAATACGGATGTAACCCCAATCAAAAGCCCGCCCGCATCTTCATGGAGGACGGATCAGATCTTCCTGTCCGGGTGCTCAATGGAAGACCCGGTTTTATTAATTTTCTAGACGCCTTAAACAGCTGGCAGCTGGTCAAGGAATTAAAAGAAGCTCTCCAGATGCCAGCGGCGGCATCCTTTAAGCACGTTTCTCCGACCTCCGGGGCCGTCGGCCTTCCCCTTTCGGAAAAACTGAAAAAGGCTTGCCAGGTTGAGGGGATCAAGGACCTGGATACCTCTCCGCTGGCCTGTGCCTACGCTCGGGCAAGGGGAACCGACCGAATGAGCTCCTTCGGCGATTTTGTCGCCCTCTCCGACGTCTGTGATGTCTTGACGGCAAAGCTCATCCACCGGGAAGTTTCCGACGGGGTCATCGCGCCCGGCTATGAGCCGGAGGCCTTGGAAATCCTTACCTCCAAACGCGGGGGCAATTACAATGTGATTGAAATGGATCCGGACTATGTCCCCCGGGAGCTGGAAACCAAGCAGGTATTCGGAATTTCCTTTGAACAAAAAAGAAATGAAGTAAAGATTGATTCTTCCGCATTGACCAACATCTTATCCGCCAATAAAGACCTGCCGGAGTCGGCGAAAAGGGACCTGGTCATCGCCCTGATCTGCCTAAAATACACCCAATCGAACTCGGTGGCCTATGCCTATGATGGGCAGGCGATTGGGATCGGAGCCGGTCAGCAGTCCCGGATCCATTGCACCCGGCTGGCGGGTGGAAAAGCGGATACCTGGTTCCTGCGTCAGTCGCCGAAGGTTTTGGCCCTTCCCTTTAAAAAGGGCCTAAAGCGGCCGGAAAGGGACAATGTCATTGACGGATATATCAATCAAAATGAAGAAGATGTGACCGCCGACGGAAACTGGCAAAAGTACTTTGAATACCGCCCGGAGCCCTTCACCCGGGAAGAGCAAAAGACCTATTTAAAGACCATTACGGGCGTCAGCCTGGGATCTGACGCCTTCTTCCCCTTTGATGACAATATTGAAAGGGCCCACCGGTCTGGCGTTCAGTACATCGCTCAGCCGGCAGGATCGGTTCGGGATGATCTGGTCATCGGAACCTGCGATCGGTACAACATGGTCATGTGCAAGACGGATTTCCGCCTCTTCCACCATTAAAGCGCTCAGAAAAAGTCTAAAGGAGTCTGCATGAATATTCTTTTGATTGGCGGCGGCGGCCGCGAACACGCGATCGTAAAAAAACTAAGAGAAAATCCCAGCATCGAAGAGATCTGGGCATTGCCGGGCAATGCCGGTTTTGCCGGCGAAGCAGAAGTGACCGGAATCAGCGCGGAAGACCTGGATGCCGTCCTCTCCTTTGCCAAGAATCATCCGGTGGACTATGCCGTTGTCGCTCCAGATGATCCCCTGGTTATGGGGATGGTGGACCGGCTGGAAGAAATTGGCATCCCCTGCTTCGGACCTTGTCAAAAAGCGGCCATGATTGAGGGATCGAAAGCTTTTTCCAAGGACCTGATGAAAAAATATCATATTCCGACTGCCGCTTACGAGGTCTTTACAGACCTGAAAAAGGCTTTGGATTATGTGGATACCTGTCCCATTCCCGTCGTGATTAAAGCTTCTGGCCTGGCGAAAGGCAAGGGCGTTAGCATCTGCGAGGACCGGGAAGGGGCCAGGGCGGCCCTCCGAGCCATGATGGGAGAGGGAAAATTCGGAAAATCCGGAGAAACCGTCGTCATTGAAGAATTTCTGGAAGGGCCGGAAGTTTCCGTCCTCTCCTTTACTGATGGAAAAACGCTGGTTCCCATGGTCTCCTCCATGGACCATAAAAGGGCCTTTGACGGGGACCGGGGGCCAAATACCGGCGGTATGGGCGCTGTCGCCCCCAACCCCTACTACACCAAAGAAGTGGCCGATCTTTGCATGGAAAAGATCTTTCTTCCCACGATCCGGGCTATGGCCCAGGAAGGACGGCCTTTTAAAGGCTGCCTCTACTTCGGGCTGATGCTCACCCAAGATGGGCCAAAGGTCATTGAGTACAACTGCCGCTTTGGCGATCCAGAAGCTCAGGTCGTCTTACCCCTTCTCCAATCCGACCTTTTCACCATTATGAAAGCGGTCACTGAGGAGAAGCTGGATCAGGTCCAGGTTTCCTTTTCCAATGCCCGGGCCTGCTGCGTCGTCATGGCGTCCAAAGGATACCCCCTTTCCTATGAAAAAGGCTTTCCCATTTCTTTTCCGGAAAAGCTGGGGTCCAAAATCTTTTTTGCCGGCGCCTTTGAAAACGAGGGAAAACTAGTTACAAACGGGGGCCGGGTCCTGGGCGTTACGGAAACGGCGCCGACGCTAATGGACGCCATTGATCGCGCTTATGAAGATGTGGATCAAATCTACTTTGACAATGCCTTTTTCCGAAAAGACATTGGCCAAAGGGCATTAAAGGCAAGGAGGTAAGGATGGTTTTTCGCATTTATGTCGAAAAAAGACCAGGGCTTCAGCACCAGGCCCAGGGGATTTTAAGAGAAGCACACGAGCTTTACCATATGACGGGCCTGGAAAAGGTACGGTACGTTAAACGTTACGATGCCGGCCAGCTTTCCAAACAGCTCTTTGATCAGGCCATCCCGACCGTTTTTTCAGAGCCCATGGTGGACCGAACCTTCCTCACCCTGGAAGAAACCAAGGCAGCTGAAAAGACCCCGCCAGATTTTATCTTAGCGGTAGAAGCCCTGCCCGGCCAATTTGACCAAAGAGCCGATTCCTGCGAACAGTGTATCCAGATGCTTTCCCAGGGGGAAAGACCCCAGGTTCGGGCGGCCAACCTCTATCTCTTTTATGGCAAGCTTTCCGAAAAAGAGAAAAATCAGCTCCGAAAACTATTGATTAATCCAGTCGATTCCCGGGAGACAGACCTTGGCCCCGTGGATACCCTGGCGCTTCCGGCCCGGGCCCCTGAAGAGATTCCCATCCTCGAAGGTTTTCGGGATTTCGATGAAAAGGGCCTCGTCCGCTTCCTTGACCAGTACGCCCTGGCCATGGATTTGGCTGACCTTTCACTGATTCAAAAATATTTTCAGTCCCTGGACCGGGACCCTTCGATGACGGAAATTCGGATTTTGGACACCTATTGGTCAGACCACTGCCGACACACGACTTTTGCCACGATCATTGATGACGTGCGCTTTGAGGACCCCCTTCTGGAAAAAACCTACCGAGATTATATAAAGACCCGGGAAAAGATCGGGGATAAAAAACCAATCTGCCTGATGGATCTCGGCACCATCGGCGCCAAGGCTTTAAAAGCAGCCGGAAAGCTGGATGGCCTGGACCAGTCGGAGGAAATCAACGCCTGCACGGTTAAAATCAAGGTCCGAGTGGATGGCAAGGAAGAGCCCTGGCTCCTTCTTTTCAAAAATGAGACCCATAACCATCCAACAGAAATTGAGCCTTTCGGAGGAGCTGCCACCTGTATCGGCGGAGCCATTCGGGATCCTCTTTCCGGCCGGGCCTATGTCTATGGGGCCATGCGGCTAACCGGGGCGGCTAATCCCCTGACCCCTGTGGAAGAGACCCTTCCCGGAAAGCTTCCCCAGTACCAGATTGTCCGGGAGGCGGCCCGGGGCTATTCCTCCTACGGAAACCAGATCGGCCTGGCAACCGGTGGGGTTCATGAAATCTACCATCCGGGCTATGCCGCGAAGAGGATGGAAGTCGGCGCGGTCATTGGAGCCGTTCCGGAAAGACTCGTCCGCCGGGAGACCCCTGCGCCTGGAGACCTGGTCCTGCTTTTAGGCGGAAGGACCGGCCGGGATGGGATTGGCGGAGCGACAGGCTCTTCCAAGTCTCAAAATGTCAAATCAGTGGAAACGGCGGGGGCGGAAGTCCAAAAGGGCAATGCCCCGGAGGAAAGAAAGCTTCAGCGATTTTTCCGCAATCCGGAAGCGGTTCACATGATTAAGCGCTCGAACGACTTTGGGGCCGGCGGGGTTTCCGTTGCCATCGGCGAGCTGGCCGATGGGCTAAAGATTGATCTGGACCGGGTGCCCAAAAAATATGAGGGACTGGATGGGACCGAACTGGCCATTTCAGAATCCCAGGAAAGAATGGCCGTGGTCATTGAACCGAAGGATTTTGACCGGTTTATGGAAATTGCCAAAGAAGAAAACCTTGAGGCAACAAAAGTCGCGGAAGTAACGGAAAAGCCCAGCCTGCTGATGACCTGGCGGGGAAAGACGATTGTCGATTTAGACCGGTCCTTCCTGGATCAAAATGGGGCGGAAAAGCATATTTCGGTTCAAACAGGAAAGGGCGTCCTTGAAAAAGAAGGACTGGTGAAGGATCCTAAGCATTTCTCCTCAGCGATGGATCAGCTCGTCACCGATCTGAACGGCTGTTCGCAAAGGGGGCTGGTGGAAACCTTTGATTCGACCATTGGGGCCGGAACGGTTCTTATGCCCTATGGCGGAAAAAAGCAGCTGACGCCCAATGACTGCATGGTCCAGAAGATTTCTTTGGAAAAAGGAGATACGGACACGGTCTCTTTCATGGCCTGGGGATTTAATCCCTTTGTTTCCTCGAAGAGTCCTTACCATGGGGCCTATCTTGCCGTGGTCGAGTCGGTTGCCAAGCTCATCGCCGCGGGAGCAAGTCTTGATCAAACCTATCTTTCTTTCCAGGAATACTTTCCAAAAACCGGGACGGATCCTCAAAAGTGGGGGCTTCCCCTGGCCGCCCTCCTTGGAGCTTATCAGGCGCAAAAAGACCTGGGCCTAGCGGCCATCGGCGGAAAGGATTCCATGTCGGGGACCTTTGAGCAACTGGACGTTCCCCCAACCCTTATTTCCTTTGCCGTCACGACGGGTTCCGTGGACCATGTCCTTTCTTCCGAATTTAAGGGGCCGGATCATCCGGTTCAGGTCCTCCTTCCCCTTGTGGATGAAAATGGTCTTCCCCTCCCCCAGTCTTTACGGGCCATTGAAAAGGCGGTTTTTGAAGGGGCGAAAAAAGGCGAGATTTACGCGGCTTCAGCCATGGGCATGGGGGGCATCGGACAAAAGATTTACGAAATGGCCCTGGGTAACGGGCTGGGCTTTTCCTATCAGCCCATTGACCTGGACCAACTCTTCTCTCTTGCTTATGGCGGACTGGTTTTGGAACTGGCTAAGCCTTTGGCCGAGTCGGAAGAATACACCTGTTTGAATCTTGGAAAGACCCTGGATGATCCGGTTCTCATTTATAAAGAAGAAAGGGTTCCCATCGCGGACCTCCTTCAAAAGAGCCAGGAGAAGCTGGAGGGGGTCTTCCCCTTAACGGCAAAGACAAATCACGAAAATGTATGCGATTTCAAGGTCCCGGAAAATACCGACCTTTGTCCGAACAGGACCGTCCGCTCAAAGTCCAAAGGCTTGATGAAAAACTTGGATTTTCCAACGGCCATCGGTTCTTTCCGGCCCCAGGTGCTCATTCCCGTCTTCCCCGGCACCAATACGGAATATGATTCGGCGAAGTATGTGGAAAGAGCGGGCCTTAAAGCGAAGATCTTTGTGATCAATAATCAGGACGGCGCTTCCATTGCCCAAAGTCTGGATCTTTTCAGAAAAGATCTGAACCAGTCGCAGGTCCTCTACATCCCCGGCGGTTTTTCGGGCGGGGATGAGCCGGACGGGGCCGGCAAGTTCATCACGGCCTTTATGCGCAATGAAGGGGTCTCCGCCGGGATCAAGAGCCTCCTTGAAGGCCGCGGCGGTCTTATTCTTGGCATTTGCAACGGTTTCCAGGCGCTCATTAAGCTGGGCCTGGTCCCCTATGGAAAGATCGTCGAGCCTTCTTCCGATCAGCCAACCTTAACCTACAACACCATCGGCCGTCACCAGTCCCGGATGGTCCGCCTGCGCCTTGCCTCGGTCCAATCTCCCTGGCTCCAGGCCCTTGATCCAAAGACCATCTACACCGCGCCGATCTCTCATGGAGAGGGCCGGCTGATTGCGGATCCTGGCCTGATCAACGATCTTTTCCAAAAGGGGCAGGTGGCCACCCAGTATGTGGACTTTGCGGGGAATCCCTCCATGGACATTTTCCATAATCCCAATGGGTCAATCGCCGCGATTGAGGGGCTTCTTTCTCCCGATGGCCATGTCTTTGGGAAAATGGGCCATGCGGAAAGGGTTGGCCGGGGGCTCTACCAAAATGTCCCGGGCATCTACGATATGAAACTTTTTGAATCGGCGAAGAAATATTTTGAGGAAAAATAAGAAGGGGGCTGTGTCAGAACAAGCAAATCGTTCGATACAGCTCCCTTTTTTAATTTTGGCTTGATTGCAGGGCCAATGGCGGAAAGAATGATAGTGGATAGTCCAGGTTGAGAAAAACGAATGATCCTAATGATGGCATGTAAGTGGGAATTCTAATGTTGCCAAAAACCACTTACGAAATATAAGTGGGAAATGGAAAGTCTCACTTCCCCGTTTATCATTTTTAAGTGGGGATTGGCAAGTCTC
>CABTZP010000014.1 GCA_902489375.1 uncultured Tissierellia bacterium
AGACAGACAGACAGACAGACGAGCTTAATGGCTTGATTCTGCTTTGTCAATATGTTTTCGGTAGCATATCACTGTCTGTTGGCGATGTCTGCAACATTTCGAGAGGTAAAGTAATCTCGAAATCCGATATAAAGGAACAGATGGGTGATTATCCGGTATATTCGTCACAGACTGAAAACAATGGTGAACTCGGTAAAATTAACTCCTATATGTTCGATGGGGAGTTTGTAACTTGGACAACAGACGGAGCCAATGCTGGAACAGTGTTCTACCGAAGTGGTAAATTCAACATCACCAATGTATGCGGCTTGCTCTCAATATCCGATAAAACGATTTTGATAAGCAAATACCTTTTCTACTTCCTGCAAAAGAATGCAATAGCGTATGTCAATTCAGGAATGGGGAATCCAAAGCTGATGAGCAATGTGATGGCATCAATTAAACTTGATATTCCTGCTTTGCAAGAACAAATACGCATTGTATCCATTCTTGACCGCTTTGACGCTCTTTGCAACGACCTGACTTCTGGCCTCCCCGCCGAAATCGAAGCACGAAAAAAGCAATACGAATATTACCGAGAGAAACTGCTGAGTTTTCAGCAAAAATAAAAAAACGAGGAGGATGCCGCATGAGCACTTATAATATTATTGCTGCAAGCAATGAGAGCACCGTAGTCGCTGAGTATACGCCGGAAAGCTCACGCTCTGACAGCTTTCAGAGCGAAGCGGCTCTTGAAAAAGAGTTCATCCGTCTGCTGACCATGCAAGGGTACGAGTACCTTATCATCCATAATGAGAAAAGTCTGGTTGCCAACCTCAGGCGGCTGTTGGAGCTTTTGAATGACTATGCTTTTACCGACAGCGAGTGGAAGCGTTTTTTCACGGAGACCCTTGCCAATGCCAACGAAGGCATCGTTGAGAAAAGCCGTACCATTCAGACCGATCATGTCAAGGTACTCCGCAGGGATGACGGAACTTCTAAGAATATTCAGCTGATCGACAAAAAGAACATTCACAACAACCGTTTGCAGGTGATCAACCAGTACGAGGAATCCGAAGGCAAGCACGACACACGCTATGATGTGACGATTTTGGTCAACGGTCTGCCCCTTGTTCATGTGGAGCTGAAGCGTCGGGGTGTTGCCATCCGTGAAGCCTTTAACCAGATCAAACGCTATCAGAGAGACAGCTTCTGGGCGGCGAGCGGCTTGTATGAGTATGTGCAGATTTTCATTATCTCCAACGGAACCCATACCAAGTATTACTCCAACACCACCCGAAACAGCCACATCAAGGAGATGGGCGAATCTTTAAAGCAGAAATCGAAGAAAACCAGCAACAGCTTTGAGTTTACTTCCTTCTGGGCAGATGGCAATAATAAGGTCATTGCCGACCTGATTGATTTTACAAAAACCTTCCTTGCTAAGCACACCATCTTGAATATGCTGACCAAGTATTGTGTTTTCACAACGGAAGAAATTCTGATGGTTATGCGCCCCTATCAGATCGCAGCGACCGAGCGAATCTTGAACCGCATCGAGGTATCCACCAACTACAAGAAGATGGGAACGCTGGATGCTGGAGGATACATCTGGCACACCACAGGAAGCGGGAAAACACTGACTTCCTTCAAGACAGCACAGCTTGCATCCGCACTTCCTTATGTGGACAAAGTTCTGTTTGTGGTTGATCGAAAAGACCTGGACTATCAGACCATGAAAGAATATGACCGCTTTGAAAAAGGCTCTGCCAACAGCAACGCTTCTACCAGAGTATTGCAGAGACAGCTTGAGGACAGGGACGAAAAAGGCGGCTATCAACCGTATAAAATCATCATCACGACCATCCAGAAGCTGGACAACTTTATCTCGAAAAACAAGGGACACGAAGTGTTCGGCAAGCATTGCGTTATTATCTTTGACGAGTGCCACCGCAGCCAATTCGGAGATATGCACGCTAAGATTATCAAAGCGTTTAAGAATGATCATTTGTTTGGCTTTACCGGCACACCGATTTTTGCCGCCAATGCCGGAAAAGGAAAGCATATGGAACTGCTGACCACACCGCAGACCTTTGGTGATCAGCTCCATACCTATACCATCGTGGATGCCATCAATGACGGCAATGTGCTTCCCTTCCGCATCGATTATGTAAATACGGTTAAGGAAAAAGAGAACATCAAGGATAAGGATGTTTCAGCAATCGACATTGAACGGGCGATGGGAGCGCCGGAGCGTATTCGAGAAATTGTTACGTATACGCTGGAGCATTTTGACCAGAAAACCAAACGCAACAGCTTCTATTCCTTGAAGGGCAAGCGTTTAGCAGGCTTTAATGCCATGTTTGCCGTCAGCTCCATTCCCATGGCAATGAAGTATTATACGGAGTTCAAGAAGCAGCTTGCCGAAAGTCATCGACAGCTTACGATTGCTACCATTTTCAGCTACTCCGCAAATGAGGATGACCCCGAAGATGTTCTACAAGAGGAAGGCTTTGATACCGATGCTCTCGACCAGACTTCCCGTGATTTCCTTGATCGTGCGATTCAGGATTACAATGCTGCGTTCAACACCAACTTTGATACTTCCTCGGACAAATTCCAGAACTACTACAAAGACTTGTCCATGCGAGTGAAGAACCGGGAAGTGGATTTGCTGATTGTTGTCAATATGTTCCTCACGGGTTTTGATGCGACCACGCTCAATACCCTATGGGTGGACAAGAACCTCAAAATGCATGGACTGATTCAAGCCTATTCCAGAACCAACCGTATCCTAAATTCCGTTAAAACCTACGGCAACATTGTCTGCTTCCGTGATTTGCAGAAGGCTACGGATGAAGCCATCGCCCTCTTTGGAGATAAGAATGCAAGCGGCATTGTTCTGCTCAAGAGCTTCAACGATTACTGGAACGGCTACGAGGACCATCACGGGAAATATCACCCTGGTTATGTGGAACTGCTTGAAAAGCTGGAAACAAAATTCCCTCTGGGCACTCAGATTGTCGGAGAAGAGGCAGAGAAGGACTTTATCAGACTATTTGGCACCATTCTTAGCCTGAGAAATATTCTTTCCTCCTTTGACCAGTTTGCAGACATGGACAGCCTTGTTGCACGAGACTTACAGGATTATCAGAGTATTTACCTTGATCTCTACGACAAGTACCGCAGAAAGGAAAATGCTGAAAAAGAGGATATCACGGACGATATTGAATTTGAAATTGAGCTGATCAAGCAGGTAGAAATCAATATCGACTACATATTGATGTTGGTTGAAAAATATCACGATGGCAATTGTGAAGATAAAGAAATCCTCGCTTCCATCCGCAAGGCAGTTGACGCAAGCACACAGCTGCGCAGCAAGAAGGATCTTATCGAAGCATTTATCAGCCACGTCAATGTGGACACACAGGTTACTACGGACTGGCGGCGCTTCGTTCTGGAGCAGGAAGAGAATGATTTAACTGAAATCATCACAAGCGAAAAACTGAAATCGGAAGAGACCAGAAGATTTGTTGATAATGCGTTCCGTGACGAAGCGTTCAAAACGACAGGAACAGAGATCGACAAGCTCATGCCCCCTGTCTCTCGCTTCGGCGGTGGCGAAAGAGCTAAGAAAAAGCAAGGTGTTATCGAAAAGCTGAAAGCCTTTTTCGAGAAATACTTCGGACTGGGAATTGCCGAATTTAGAGCGGAAGAACAGGAAAAGCCTGGCGTTTACGAAACCGAGCCAAGCGATCAGATGGTAGCTGAAGAATCTGCACCGTATGGAGCAAAAGACAATTAAATAATGCCCAAGCCAAAGGCGATCAACCGTAAAAAGTTGGTCGCTTTTGTTTTGCCCATTATCAGAAAAATGGAGGATACTCGCTATTGGGTCAGCAAAGTTCTCACGCCGGAGCAGAAAACCACACAACAGAAAAAATAGAATATGGAGTTGTAAGGTCTTTATTCTTTTCTGGAAGCTGTTCGCTGCTTGCCAGTTTGCAAATGATCTCGTCCAGAAGGTCAATATCAAGCTGGCGTTTCATCGCCAGCTTGTAGTCCTTCTTAAATTGATTTGTCCAAACAATGTATAAATGTTTACTCATTCTTTCAACGCCCTCAATGCTTCCTCTACATCAGAGTAGCGTTTTACAGACGGATCACGGGCAATGCGTTCTGCTTCCAGCATTGCTGCCATTGTTTCCTTGTTCGGCTGCTTCATACGAACATCAAAAGGAAAACCGCCGACACGGAGTGACTGGCGAAGAAACACATTGATAGCGGTAGTAAGGTTGATACCTAATTCACCATACATTGCCTCGCACTGTTTTTTAATGTCGCTGTCCATACGAACACTGAAATTAGTTGTGGTAGCCATGAATGTCAACTCCTTTCCTTGCTATTGCACTTATATTATTTATGATTTGCATTGCACAGTCAATCTATTAGACGAAGAATTCACAGAATAGTCAACATTACAAATCCACATCTAGTCGAATTATAATTTAGAATAATTATCTAAAGGAGATATTTATGAGGTCATATGAAAACAAAGAAGAGTTAAAAAATGAAATCAAGAAGGCTTTTGAAAAATATATTTCAGAGTTTGACACAATACCAGAAGAACTAAAAGATAAAAGAGTAGAAGAAGTTGATAGGACACCAGCAGAAAATCTTGCCTATCAAGTAGGTTGGACTGCTTTAGTTTTAAAATGGGAAGAAGATGAGAAAAATGGATTAGAGGTTAAAACACCATCTGATCAATTTAAATGGAATCAGCTTGGTGAATTATATCAGTGTTTTACAGACACCTATGCTCATCAATCTTTAAAAGAATTAAAAAAGATACTAACAAGAAATGTAGAAGATATTTATCTTATGATCGATGATTTTACTGAAGAAGAGCTATTTAAACCACATATGAGAAAATGGGCAGATGAAGCAACAAAAACTGCAACTTGGGAAGTTTATAAATTTATCCATGTAAACACAGTAGCACCATTTGGAACGTTTAGAACAAAGATTAGAAAATGGAAGAAGTTAGCATTGTAAGTGCTTAACAAAACGAACCCCTTCTCGCGATTCGCGCTGGAAAACGTCTGTTAAGGGGAGCGCAAGCCGTATTTTTCCGCCCGGTTCATGGCCGGGTGGATTTTTTTGACCCGGGGATGTGGTACAATACTAACCATAAAGAGGTGACCAAAATGAAAAAATATGGATTTAATGAACTGCGAACAGACTTTCTGGATTACTTCGAAGCACGTGATCATATCCGCTTAAAAAGCTTCTCTCTGGTTCCGGACCATGATCCCAGCTTGCTTTTGATTAACGCCGGCATGGCCCCGTTAAAGCCCTATTTTATGGGAGAAAAGAAGATGGAAAAGGACCGGGTTGTGACTTCCCAGCGCTGTATGCGAACAGCTGATTTGGAGAATGTCGGAAAGACCGCTCGTCACGCGACTTTTTTTGAAATGCTGGGCAATTTTTCTTTTGGCGATTATTTCAAAAAAGAAGCCATCCGTTGGTCCTGGGACTTTGTTACGAATGTGCTCGGCTTGCCCGCGGAAGATATGTGGATCACGGTTTATCAGGATGACGATGAAGCCTATGACCTCTGGACCAAGGATATCGGCATTCGAAAAGAGCGTATGCTTCATATGGGCAAGGAAGATAACTTCTGGGAGCTGGATCAGGGACCCTGCGGACCCTGCTCAGAAATCCATATTGACCGGGGAGAAAAGTGGGGAGAAGGGTCAAGCCCTCTGGATAATGACGATCGCTTCATGGAACTTTGGAATTTGGTCTTTACCCAGTTTGACCGGCAGCCGGATGGGACAACCTACATCCCTCTTAAAAATCCAAATATTGATACCGGCATGGGTCTAGAACGGTTGGCGATGGTCTGCGAGGATAAGGGGAGTATCTTTGATATTGATGAGCTTGAGCCCCTCCGTCAGGAGATCAGTCAGCTTTTAGGTAAAAAATATGGGGAAGACTCCAAAGCCGATGAATCTTTCCGGATTTTAATCGATCATTCCAAGGCCTCTGCCTTTATGGCGCTGGATGGGGTGGTTCCCTCCAATGTCGGTCGGGGCTATGTTCTGCGGAGAATTATTCGCCGAGCCTACCTTCATGGATATTTAATGGGTAATAAAGGAGAAATCTTAACCCGCACCATTAATAAGATCATTCCGGTGTATCAAGAAGAATATCCCGAGCTTCTTCGCGCCCAGGAAAGAATCAATACGATCATTCGCCGGGAAGAAGAGTCTTTCCAGGAAACGATCGATAATGGACTGGATATGCTCAATGACCGCTTATCGGCAATAGAGAAACAGGGGGAAAGGCTCCTTTCCGGAAAGGATGCCTTTACCCTTTATGATACCTATGGATTTCCCCTGGATCTAACCGTTGAGATGGCTGAAAAGCAGAAGATCAAGGTCGATGAAGCTGATTTTCGCCGGAGAATGGACGAAAGAAGAGACTTGTCCCGCAGAACCAGAAAAGGCGGCGCGGGCTGGGATGCCAAAAAAGATTTGGACATGAATGATGAGCCTGTCACAGAGTTTAAGGGGTATGAACAGCTTGAGGGAGAAGGAAGGGTCCTGGCTATTTTTGCCAATGGAGAAAGAGTTGACGCGCTACAGGAAGGTCAGCGTGGACTGGTTCTTTTTGATCAAACGCCCTTTTACGCGCAAAGCGGCGGTCAGATTGCAGATCAGGGAAAGATTTTTGAATGTGGCGAGGAAGCCTCGCTCGAGGCTGAGGTCACCGATGTTCAAAAAGATGCCGATGATCATTTCCTCCACACCGTTGAGGTCAAAAAAGGCGGTCTGGAAACCGGGAGAAACGTTCGTCTTCAGGTCACGGCCGACCGAAGAGAGGATATCCGGCGCAATCATTCCGCAACGCATTTGCTGGATGAGGCGCTGATTGAAGTCCTTGGCCCCCATGTAAAGCAAGCAGGCTCTGAAGTTGATCCCAATCGTCTTCGTTTTGACTTTACCCACTATCAGCCGATGTCGAAAGAAGAGATTGTTCAAGTTGAAGAGCTCGTAAACCAGGCGATCTTTAGATCCCTTCCGGCAAAAACACAAATTTTGGATAAGGAAGAAGCCGAAGGAGAAGGAGCCATCGGCTTATTTGAGGAAAAATACAAGGACAGGGTCCGGGTGGTTTCTTTTGGCAATTTTTCTAAGGAGTTCTGTGGCGGAACCCATGTCGATAATACGGCTCAAATCGGCCTTTTCCATATCTTGTCCGAACAGGGCATCTCTTCCGGGGTAAGAAGGATTGAAGCTGTCACTGGCCGAGCCGCCTTCCGTCATTATTTGGAACTGGAGGAGAAGATCGGTCACATTGCCTCTTTCTTAAAGACCACCGGAGAGCAAGTCGAAAATAAGATTGATCAGCTGGCTGAAGAAAATAAAGAACTGAAAAAAGAAATCGCTTCTTTTGAATCCAAAGCAGCGGATTCTCTTTCCAAAAAGCTGGCGCAGGATAAAGAAATGATTTGCGGAGCTGAGGTCATTGCCCAAAAGCTTTCCGGCAAGACGATGGATGAACTCAAGGAAATCGTGGATGCCCTAAAAGAGGGAAAAGACCGGTACTGGATTGTGCTGGCCTCGGAAGAGGCGGGAAAAGTCTTCTGGGTTGTTTCCCTTGCCGATGCCCTCTCAAAAGAAGGCGGACACGCTGGAAAAATGATTAAAGCCCTTGCCAAAAAGACAGGGGGTAATGGAGGAGGACGATCCACCTTTGCTACAGCGGGCGGAAAGGATCCTTCAAAAATAGACGAGGCTTTGGCTCTGGTTCCTGAAATGATTCAGAGCCAGCTCCAGTAAAAAAGAAGGGGCCGCTGCATATCCTTTACGGATTTTCTGCAGGGATTGGAGGAAAAGATGGCAAAAGACTTTACCGATGAAACAATGCTTTTTACCCCCATTGATGATGAAGGAAAAGAAATGCGGGTGATTTTAACGGATGTGTATCACTCGCTGGAAGAAAAAGGATATTCCCCTTTAAACCAACTGATTGGTTATATTCTCTCAGGAGACCCCACTTACATCACTTCACATAATGGGGCGAGAAAACTCATTCATCAGATTGACCGAGATGAACTTTTGGAGGAACTGCTCAGTTATTATTTAAAGGATGTCATTAAAGATTTACCGAAACACCAATCAAACGAAGAATGAGCTTTCTCATTCTTCGTTTTTCAGTAGCGTTTTTTTTGATCGGATCTTTTCTTCCCTTTTTCATTTAATACTCAAAATGCGTAAAAATAGGTTTACATTCTCCTCTTCGGAACCTTATCATAAGAATAGTGAAATCATCATTGAGGTGTTGTAATGAGCCGGGCAATGGGACTAGATTTAGGAACAAAAACCATTGGGATCGCCCTAAGCGATCCTTCCTATCTGATCGCCCAGGCGACAGAGACCATACAAAGAAAGTCTTTGGATGAAGACCTGAAGAAGCTGGAAAAGCTCATTCAGAAGCAGGAAGTTCGAGAGATCGTGCTTGGTTTACCCAGGCATATGAATCATGACCTTGGAAAATCGGCCCAGCGATCGCTCAGCTTTGGCCAGACCCTGGAAAAGCGGTTTTCACTGCCGGTTTATTATCAGGACGAGAGACTTTCGACGGTATCCGCTGAAAGAATCCTCAAAGAAAGCGGCGTTCGCCGTGAGAAAAGAAAAGACTATATTGATGCGATTGCGGCATCATTTATATTACAAACTTGGCTGGATAAAAAACGGAGGTAGAGCATGGAAGAAAAACGAGTCTATCTGGATGACGGAAAAAGAAAGATCGCCTTTGAAATCGACTCCTCCTTTAGTCTGGATGAAACAGACTACTGCTGGCTTAGAGAAGAGGGCAGCGAAGCGCTTTCTCTCTTTCGTTTTTATCCGGACGAGGAGGATATGATCTTTGAAGCTGTCGACGATCAGGAAGAATTTGAAGAAGCTAGGATGGCTTATCTTGAACTGATTGGAGAGCAAAAAGACCAGTATGAAAGTGAGTAGAGCGTGTATCATAAGAAAAATTTAAACGACCGACCTTTAAAAGGACTTAGAAGACCAGTGCACAAACCTTCTTCCCAAAGGTCAGTCCCGCCTGAAAAAAGGGGAAGTTTAGAGAAGCTGCGTGTCATCCCTTTGGGCGGGCTCAAGGAAATTGGGAAGAATATGTGTCTGGTTCAGTATGGCGATGACATGATCATGATTGACTGTGGACTGACCTTTCCGGATGAAAATATGCCGGGGGTTGATACGGTCATTCCAGACATCTCCTATGTTGAAAAAAATAAAGACAAGCTTCGGGGAATATTGCTGACCCACGGACATGAAGACCATTATGGTGCGGTTCCTTATATTCTTAAGGAAATTCCTGTCAATGTATACTGTACGAGACTGACAGGCGGCCTTTTGGCCAGTAAATTTGAAGAACATGGGATTAACCCCGCCTCGATCAAGTATGTCAAAGCGGGAGATCATCTCAAGCTAGGGCCTTTTCAATGTGAATTTATCCGAGTCGCTCATTCCATTCCCGACGCCTGCGCGATTGCGGTCCATAACCCGGTTGGAACCGTTCTTTTTACCGGCGATTTTAAATTTGATTTTACGCCGATCGATAACGAGCCAACGGACCTCGCTGCCCTGGCAAAGCTGGGTCAGGAGGGGGTTCTTGCCCTGTATTCCGACTCAACAAATGTTCAGCATCCCGGATATACGATGAGTGAAAAAAATGTCGGGGATACTTTTCGGGAAATCTTTGCCCGGACAAAGGATCGGATTATCGTTGCCACCTTTGCTTCCAATATGCATAGGGTCCAGCAGATCATTTGGGCCGCGGAGAGCAATCACCGCAAAGTCGCCCTCTCTGGAAGGTCGATGCTAAATAATGTTGCGATCGCTGATCAGCTTGGTTATCTTAAAGTCAAAAAAGATACCCTTGTGGATATCAACGAAGTCAAAAATTTTAAGCCCTCTCAGATCTGCCTGCTGATTACCGGGTCTCAGGGAGAGCCCATGAGCGCCCTCTCCCGGATGGCCAATGGCTCTCACCGGCAGATCCATATCGACGAATCAGACACCATTATCCTTTCCGCTTCGCAAATCCCCGGCAATGAAAAAAGTATCGGAGATATGATTAATAAGCTTTCTGAGAAAGGAAGCAGCATCATCTACCAGTCCCTGGCTGAGGTTCATGTCTCCGGTCACGCCTGTCAGGAAGAGCTGAAGCTGATGCATTCTCTGGTCAAGGAAGAGTACTTTATTCCGGCTCATGGAGAAGCTCGAATGCTGACCAAACACCGAGATCTGGCCCTGTCTTTGGAAATTCCCGATGATCATATTCTCATGGCGGAAAACGGGCAGGTCATTGAATTTAGCCGCCAGGATGGGCAGGTCAAAGTCAATATGAAGGATCATGTTCCCGCCGGGCAGGTTTTAATTGACGGACTGGGCGTTGGCGATGTCGGTTCCGTCGTCTTAAATGATCGTAAGCGGCTGGCAGATGACGGCATGATTGTCGTTGTTGTCACAATTAGTAAGGGCGGGGCAAAAATTTTGGCCGGTCCTGAGATCCTTTCCCGAGGCTTTGTCTATATGAAAGATAATGTGGATATGATTGAAGAGATGAAAAAAATTGTCATCGGCATTTTTGAAAATGCCGAGAGAAAGAGAATCAACGATTGGTCTTATCTCAAATCTCAAATGCGAGATGAACTCAAGTCTTACGTCTTTTCAGAGATCAAGAGAAATCCCATGATTCTTTCCATCATTATGGAAACAGGCGAAAAAAATGCCTGAGAATCATTTTGCCGAACTCCTGGCTCCGGCCGGCGATAAAGAAAAATTTCAATCCGCCCTTCACTTCGGGGCGGATGCCATTTATCTGGGTGGGCCTGCCTTCGGTCTTCGCAAGGCCCCGAAAAACTTTAGCCGGGAGGATCTGGAAGAAGCTGTCAGCCTGGCTCACCGGGAAAAAAAGGCTGTCCATGTGACCTTAAATATTTTGCCCCATGATAAGGACTTGGAAGGGCTGGATGATTATCTCTCATTTTTAGACCGAATTAAAGTCGATGCCTGTATTATTTCCGACCCTGGAATTTTTATGGAAGCCCGAAAAAAGACCAGGATTCCCCTCCATGTCTCCACCCAGGCATCGGTTACGAATTCAAAAACCGTTGCCTTCTGGCGGGACCTGGGGGCGGAAAGGGTGGTCCTGGCTCGAGAGCTTTCTTTAGATGAAATGAAAAGAATTCACAAAGAAGTTCCCGACATTGATTTAGAAGTCTTTGTCCACGGGGCGATGTGTATTTCTTATTCCGGAAGGTGCCTGCTGTCCAATTATATGACCGGCCGAGATGCCAACCAGGGGGATTGTGCCCAGGCCTGCCGGTGGAAGTATAGGCTGATGGAGGAAAAAAGACCCGGCCAGTATTTTCCCATTGAAGAGTCCGATCAGGGAACCTTTATTATGAACTCGAAAGACCTTTGCCTTCTGCCATATCTTCCGGATCTGATGGAAGCCGGGATCAAAAGCTTTAAGATTGAAGGCCGGGTAAAAAGCCAGTACTACGTTTCAACCGTGGTTCATGTTTATCGGGAAGCCATGGATGCGCTGCGAAAGGGAACTTTTACAAAAGACTTGGTGGACCGGCTGTTGATGGAACTGGAAAAGACCTCCCATCGAGATTATACAACCGGCTTTCTTTTTGGAAATCCCGGTCGGGAAGGGCAAAATTATCAAAGTACCTCCTATATCCAGGACTACGATTTTCTTGGTCTGGTAAAAGCGTATGATCCTAATAAAGGAGCTGCTCTGATTGAAGAAAGAAATCGCTTTGCTCGTGGGGATCAGGTCGAGATCATGGGAAGGGCGCCTGGTTTTCAGCGCTTTTCCATCGACTGGATGAACAGTGAAAAAGGGGAAGATCTGAAGGAAGCGAATTTTCCCATGGAAGACTTTTGGATTCCCGTCCCTCGCCCGGTCCAGGCCGGCGATATTTTGCGGAAGAAAAAAGAGTATTAAACAGGAAAAAATGCAGTTTTTGGGCAATGCCCAAGGCCAATCTTTGATGAAGGATGAGGATAAACGATGAATATTGAAAATCAACTGAGACTAGTAATCCATGAAGTTCTTAAAAAATTGTATGGGATAGATGATCCCGACTCGATTATCGTCGAGATCCCTAAAAATACCGATTACGGGGATTATGCCAGCCCCGTGGCCATGCAGCTGGCGAAAAGCCTTCATCAGTCCCCCCGGGCGATTGCTGAGGAAATGAAAGGGGAGCTTTTAAAACACGAGGACTTTATCAAAACTGTAGAAATTGCGGGTCCGGGTTTTATTAATTTTCGCTTGAAGACCGATTCTTTGGCCCAGGTAATCAACAAGGTCCTGGAAAAGGGAAGTGAATACGGGAAAAACCAATCCGGAAAAGCCTTTCCCATCCTTCTGGAATATGTCTCGGCCAACCCCACCGGAGACCTTCACCTGGGACATGCCCGGGGAGCCGTCTGGGGGGATGCCCTAAGCCGGGTCCTTTTGGCCTGCGGCTACGATGTTTTAAGAGAATACTATGTCAATGATGCCGGCGCGCAGATGAGAAACCTGGCCCTTTCTGTTTATTCCCGCTATGCGGAATGCTTCGGAAAAGATATTCCCATCCCAGCTGACGGGTATATGGGCGAGGATGTGAAGGAAATCGGCCGAAGGATCGCGGAAGAAGAAGGACCGATCTGGCTGGAAAAAGAAGAGGGCCGGCTGGAATATTTCCAGAAAAAGGGTTATGAAAAAGAGCTGGAGAAGATTAAAAAGGATCTTGAGGATTTTCGGGTGGGCTTCGACTCCTGGATTTCCGAACAGAGTCTTTATGACAGCGGAAGAGTTGACCAGGCCATTAAAGACCTTGAGTCCATGAATGCCGTTTATGAAAAAGATGGGGCTTTATGGCTTGAAACAACCCGTTGGGGAGACGATAAAGACCGCGTCCTTCGGAAGGCAGATGGCCTTTTAACCTATATGACCCCGGATATTGCCAACCATCTCTACAAGCTTCAGAGGGGCTATAAAAAGATGATTGACCTCTGGGGGGCAGACCACCATGGCTATATTCCCCGGATGAAGGCAGCCATGCAGGCTTTTGGGTATGATGCCGATGTCTTAGAAGTGGATATTATCCAAATGGTTCATCTGGTGGAAGACGGAAAAGAAGTCAAAATGTCCAAGAGAACCGGAAACGCCGTGACGATTCGGGAACTGATGGAGGATGTCGGCGTGGATGCGGCTCGATATTTCTTTGTCAGCCGGGCAGTGGATAATCAGATGGACTTTGACCTTAATCTTGCCCGGAAAAAGTCCAATGAAAATCCGGTTTACTATATTCAGTACGCCCATGCCCGGACCTGCGGAGTCCTTCGCAATGCTCCGGAATTTGAGAAAAAAGAATCCTATACGCTACTCAATACAGAAAAAGAAATGGATCTCTTAAAGCTTCTGGATCTTTATCCCTCGTTATTGGTGGATGCCGCAGAGCAAAGACTGCCTTCTAAACTGGCAAACTATCTTATTTCACTTTCCTCCTCCTTCCACTCTTTCTATAACGCCTATAAGGTGATTGACCCGGAGGATCCAACGCTCTCCAACGAGAGATTGGGACTGGTTTTGGCGGTAAAGCAGGTTTTAGAAAATGCCCTGGACCTGATCGGCGTCTCCGCTCCAGAAACAATGTAAAAGAAACCATGTAAAAAAGAAAAAAATAAAACAGGAGGAATCATGAAAAAGAACAAATGTCAGGAAATCGTCCAAAAAACAAAAAAATATCTGGCCCCCTGTCAGATGCTCTCCTATTTTCCCCTGGCGGTGGAATCTGCTCATGGAGCTAAAATCATTGACGCGGACGGAAAAGAATATATCGATTTTCTTTCCTCAGCCGCGGCCTTAAATCTGGGAAGCAGCTTTTCTCCAGTGATCCAGGCGATCCGTGACCAGCTGGAAAAGCTCACGGTCTATGCCACACCCTATACCTATAGCGAAAAAACGGCGGAATATGCAAAAAAACTCGCTTCTATTTTCCCAGGCGGGGGTCCGGCCAAGGTCGCCTTCGGCCATTCCGGCTCGGATGCCAATGATGCCGCCATTAAATTTTCAAGGGCGTTTACAGGAAGACAGAAAATTCTGGTCTTTCAAAATGGTTATCATGGGACCACTTTTGGGGCGGCGACCATGTCCACCTGCTCGGTTCATATGCATGAAAAAATGGGACCTTTCCTTCCCGATGTCTATGTTTTTCCCTTTTTTGGGGTGGATGTCGACGATCAGACCTGCGAAAGGGAATCGACCTTAGAAATTGAAAAGGCGTTTTCGACCTATCTATCTCCCGAAGAAGTCGCTGCCGTAATTATTGAGCCTATTCAGGGCGATGCCGGTGCCATTGCCGCCCATCCCATTTTCCTTCAAAAGCTTTATACGCTTTGCAAAGACCATGGGATTCTCTTCATTGTCGAGGAAGTCCAGCAGGGCTTCTGGCGGACAGGTAAGTGGTTTTCCATTGAGCATTACGGGATCAATCCCGATGGAATTTGCATGGGAAAGGCGCTGGGAGGAGGGATGCCCATGGGCGCTTTTATGGCCCGGGCAGAGATTATGGATTCTCTTCCCGCTCCGGCCCACACTTTTACCTTAGCGGGAAATGCCATTTGCTGCCAGGCCGGCTTGGCTGCTTTTGATTATTATCAAACCCAGGAATTTCAGGAAACCTTAAAAAGAAACATTCGACTTCTTAGGGAAGAGGCGGGGAAACTAAAAGAAAAGTATCCGGACCGGATTTCCTTTGTTCGGCAAATGGGCATGACCATGGGGATTGGAATTGGAAAAAGGGGAGAGGCCGGCGAAATGATCCCCGATTCCCAAGGAACCTTTAAAATCCTCTTTCGCGCCTATGAAAAAGGCCTCGTTGTGATTTCCTTGGCGGGCAATGTCCTCCGCATTCAGCCCCCCCTAAATATCGAAGAGGGCCTTATTCGAAAGGGCTTTTCTATTTTGGATCAGTCGATTCGGGATTACCTTGATGGAAACATCCCGGACGAGGTGATGAAATACTGCGCCGGCTGGTAATCTTCTCAACTACTGCGGGAGGATGGATTCCTTTTCAATAAATGTTGGCTGAGGAAAAAGCAGGGCCTTCACCGGGCCATTGACCTGAATCTGAAGGATGGACCCGTTTCGGCTGATCACATTTCGGATGGTTTTATAAGAGTCCATAACCCAGCCCACCGCGGCAGACATGACGTTGTAATGGGTAATTAGAAGAATTCGGTCTTCTTTTAAGGGTTTTGGTCTCATCCCGTCGGATGCGGTGGAGGCGGACATTTCATCATCGGTCAGCTCATTTAAAAAAGACCAGACCCTTTGGCAGACATCCTCATAGGATTCTCCTCCGGGAATCCCATAGGTGACGGGATTTTCTACAAAAGCCTGGTATTCCTTTGGATACTGGCTTCGGGCCTGAGAAGGGGTGAGGTCCGAAAAAATCCCAAAATTCCGTTCATGAATCCGGGGCTCAATCTCTGCATCTGAAAAACCTAAATACTTCGCGGTTCCGATCGCTCTTTTATAATCGCTGACAAAGACCCGGTCAAAGCGGAGACTTTGAAGGCGGGCTCGGGTTGGGTCTAAATCCTGTAGAAATTCAGGGGCAAGCTCGACGTCTTTCCCGCTGTAGGTTTGTAGAATATTGGAGGTGGACCGACCATGGCGTACGAAGAAAATTTGCATATATTGTCCTTTCTAACCTGATTTGATCTTTTATCTTTTTGCCTATTATATCCTATCAATTTCTCACTTTTCTATTGTGAGATTCAGGTTAAGAATAGAGGTGTTTTATGCCCCCCTTATCCGCTGAGGACCAAAAAAAATTAGCAGAGCTTTTCGCCCGGTATGAATCTTACCTTCTTCATATCGCGCAATTCTATTTGGGAAAGTCTGGCGATGCAGAAGATATTGTTTTGGAGGCTTTTTTTCGGGTCATTCCGCATTTAGATAAAATAAATCTAGAAAACGGTCACAAAGCACGCAACTATCTCGTTACAATAGTAGAACGGCTGTCGATTGACTTTCTTCGAAGAAAAAAAGTCTTTTTCGTTCGAGACGAGTTTCTTTTCAACTTTTTTTCAGAAGACGATGACCAGGCAGATCATGAGGAAGGGCTTCTGGTTAAAGAAGCCATGAAGAAACTGAAGCTGGAGGACGAACAGATTCTTCGGTTAAAATATTTACAGGATATGACGAATCAGGAAATTGCCGACCTTTTGTCCATCAAAGAGGATGCCGTTCGAAAAAGACTGGAAAGGGCGAGAAAACGCCTAAAAAAGATCATGGAGGATAAAAAATGAAAAGCCAGAATCAAGATCCGAATCGGCTGGACGAAAAGTCCCTGCATATCTTATCCCGGATTGATGAATCCATCCATGATCAGTACCGGACCCTTTCTGAGGAACCTTCTTCTCATCCGTCTTTGGATTTTTCTTCATCCTATGAGAAAAGAAAAGCCCAGATCTTACAAGGGAAAGCAGAGGGGGTAGAAAAAGAGCTTCGCCATAAAAAAGTGAAGGTTGAGGCAAGAAAATGGGGGCTTTCCGCGGCCGTTTTCGTTATCATCATGAGCCTGGTCAGTATTGGGATTGGTCATCAAGAACCTTCTGCCGGAGTGAACCGATTCGGAAGCGCCATTGTCCAAACTTACCCGGACCATACTGATTTTTATTATAAAGAGAAAAAAAAGACAAATCATAGCCCCACTCATCTTCCTTTGGTTCATCTTGAGGAGGATCTGCCGGAAGGCTATCAAATCATCAAATCAGACATCGACTCACTTTATTATTTTAAACGTTTTCAAAACGCAAAGGGCCAGTGGTTGGACCTTACCATTCAACCGACCGGAGGCGTTGTCGGCCTGGATACGGAAAATGCGGTTCATACTTTGCTGAAAATAGAAGGAGTACCCGTCGCTCATTATCAAAAGCCTAAGATCACCATTTATTTTTGGGAATATCAAGATCTGATCTATACTTTTGCTGGTAATGCTTCTAAAGATATGGAGACCCTGGTTCCTAAAATCATTCATAAGATAAAATAACAAAGGTGAGGCGATGAGAATTGCCTCATCTTTTTTCTTTTCATTAAAAAAAGTTTATTTTTTTCTTCAAAAGTGTCACAAATTTCTGTCCTTGTTCGTTACATATATAAAGAGCACAAATTTACGTATCTGTGAATGTAATGAAAGGAGAGAATGATGAAACAAATCAATAACAATAAGGTTTATTTTAAAGAATAAAATTGAAGGAGGATATATGTATTATGGTGCTTTTTATAATACAAATCTGACTGGAGGGCATGCTGTTTGTATAAATGGCTACTATATTGATGGAAGCCATGATATATTAGTGATGGAATCTTTAGGCGGACGTTATCAACGACTTCATTCTGATTCTCAAGGTCGATATGTGATGTCCTATACAGGAATGGGCAATTTATACTGGGATGCTTCCCTAACGGTATAGCAAATGATGATGATGATTGCTTTTGGAATAAGTTAATTTCTAGAGAGGAGTAATAAATGAAAAGAAAAAGTTCTAGACTTGCCTTTTTCATGACATTTCTATTGGCGATGATCTTGGTTATCCCCAGTGAGTCTTTGGCCGCTGCCTTTCCTAATAGTTTACCGGAGAAATACCACGCTGTCTTAAAATCATATATTGTTGATAATCTTAGCTTAAATCCCCCAAGTGATGTGGAAAGGTTATCCGCGGAGTATCGGGTGGGTAATTATATTCCCCTGTACACCTGGGATGGGGAAAAATTTGTTAAAGTAGTGGACCAGATTTATTATCCAGTTTACGCAGGAAAAACGCTAGCCGATATCTATATTTTAGCAAATCCTCCTGTTGAGCCAGCTTTAAGTCAAGGACCTGGCTTTCTTATTTCTTCTTTGGATAACTATATAAAATTTGTTTCACCGGAATACTGCCTAATCACTTACCTAGGGAAGACGTATGCGGTTTCAAAAGGAAAAATTCAGCTCTTAGCAGACATTGGAACAATGGGATTTGATCTGAAATCAATGAAGGAACAAATCGACGGGATGAAAGATTCGCAGCTTAAAACTGACTATGAAGCTTTTTATAATCAGGTGAAGGAAAAGAATCCAAGCGAGTTTTCTTCAGAAGAAATAAAAAAAGAAGCACAGAACTTCACAAAGGAATTTCTAGAGGAGAAGCTCCAGGAAAGTAATTTTGACTTTTCAACGAATCAGGATATGACAAACTTTTCAAATTTGCCGGTCATATACAAGGGAGGGACGAGCAAGAATAGCTTTGCAAATAAGAGTTCTGTTAAGTCGGAAAAAAAGAGCCAGACAAAAGCCCCTCCAACGGGAGATCCTTTTTTCGCCCGGCTATTTCCCGCATTTTTTCCCTTATCGAGATAAAAGTTTTTAAGCTAGTGCCAGAGCGATTTGAATGGAGCTGTACCATTAATAATGGTACAGCTCCATTTGAGTAAATTTTATACAGGTTGTTGAAGGTGGAAAAGAGATAAGCACTTGCATCGATTATGCAGGCTACTCGTTTGATAGACGTTTTTAATGGTTTTTAAGAGCGGCAATTTTCAGTAATCCATGTCATTCTAAACGAAAATAAATGAGGATCTTCATGGTATTCTATAAGTAAAGAAGTCTTTTGGAGAGGAGCGAAAAATGAAAAGAAAAAGTTTCTGCTTTGTCTATTCCTTCGCCATTCTGCTGGCCATCATCCTGGCGATTTCCACTGAGTCTTTGGCCGCTGTCTTTCCCAAAGACCTTCCTGAAAAATATTATCCTGTCTTAAAATCAAAAATTGCCGATGATCTCAAGAAAAACCACGCCAATGACAAGGAGCGGTTAACTGCAGACCATCGAGTGGGCAGCAATATTCCCCTCTACACCTGGAATGGGAAAAAATTTGCTGAGCTGGAGGATCGGATTTATTATCCGGTTTACGCGAGAAAAAAGCTTGCGGATATTTATATTTTAGCAAATCCGCCCTTTGAGCTGGACTTCGGTCAGGGACCTGGCTTTCTCATTGGTCCTATGAATAGGTATATAAAATCCGTCTCCCCGGAATATTGCCTGATTACCTATCTGGGGAAAACTTACGCGGTGTCAAAAGGAAAAATTCAACTTTTGATCGACCTTGAAACGAAGGCAATTGATTTGGAAACACTAAGAGAACAGATTAACGGAATAAAAGATGAGCAGCTAAAGGCTGACTATGAAAACTTTTATAAAAAAGAGAAGGCAAAACCGGCCTATGAGTTTTCTTCCGATAAAGTCACGAAAAAAGCAGAGACCTTCACAAAGAAATTTTTAGAGGTAAAGCTTAAGGAGTGCCATTTTAACCTTTTGATGAATAAGGATAGGGCAGACCTTTCCAAGCTGCCAGTTGTATACAAGGCTGGGCCAAGCAAAAAAAGTCCGATCAAAGCGCCCTCAACTGGAGATCCTTTCTTCTCGCTTTTTTCCGTAAAGGATGATGATAACGGAAAGATCATTGGCTATTTCTACAAGTAGAAATAGGGTTGGTCAGCGATCTTAAACATCCTAAAATTTATCCCCCCATGGATTGCCCATGTTCTGGTAACTTGTTTGGGCAATCCATGGGGGGCTTTCATATGGCGTCTTTTTCCTCAGCGCATTCCCTTTACCAAACCCATGGAAATTGGTTCTATGAAAGTGATGAGAAGAACTGCAACGACCATGGCAAAAAAAAGGGGAGTCAGTTCTTTAATTAATTTTTGAAAATCCATTTTCACGACCCCGGAGGCGACAAAAAGATTGACGCCAAAGGGTGGAGTGATCTGACCGATCGAAAGGTTTGAACACATGAGGATGCCAAAGTGGACAGGATCTAAACCGATTTTCATGGCAATGGGATAGAGGATGGGGGTAACGATGACAATCGAAGCGACCGTATCCATAAAGGTTCCCATGAAAAGCAGGATCAGATTGATTAAGATCAGGATGATCAAAGGATTGGTTGTGAGAGAGACGATGGAGCTTACCAGTGCATCGGCAACCCGAAAGCGGGTGAGAAGCCAGCCAAAAAGAGTGGCATTGGCAATGAGAAAAAGAATTTGAGCGGAGGAAACGGCGGATTTTTCAAAAATCTTAAAAAACTTTTCCACATTAAGGCCCCGATAGATGAAAAAACCAACAAGGATCGCATAGACCACGGCAACAACAGAAGATTCCGTTGCAGTAAAGGTTCCCGAGTAGATTCCTCCCAGGATAATGACCGGCATAAGAAGGGCGGGGATCGCATGAAAAAAGGCATCCCACCGTTCTTTTCCGCTTGCTTTTTCAAGAGCTTTGAAAGCCCTTTTTTTTGCCATGATAAGAACGGCTACAATCAGACAAAGGCCGATGACAAGGCCCGCCGTAATTCCTCCGGTGAATAATTCGCCGACTGAGCTTCCCGTTAAGATGGCATAAGAAATGAAAGGGATGGAAGGGGGGATAATGATTCCGATTCCGCCGGCGGAAGCATTGACCGCAGCAGAAAATTCCAAGCCGTAGCCCGACTTTGCCATATAAGGGATCATAATTGCTCCAACGGCGGCAACCGTCGCTGCCCCGGATCCGGAAATTGCCGCGAAAAACATACAGGATAGGATGGAG
>CABTZP010000015.1 GCA_902489375.1 uncultured Tissierellia bacterium
CAACCGATGGAGCGTCCACTGGGGAATGGTCAAGAGAACGGTTTTCAAGCATTGGATTGGTCATGATGGCCTCCTTTAATTGGTGGCGGATCTCAGCTCAAAGGGCTTGTCCGGGTTTAAACGGCGGGAAAGAATCTTTAAAAGCCGAGAGAGGATCAGGGTGAGCACAAGGTAGATGACGGCGGCAATAAAGTAGGCCTGGAAGGTCTTTAAGGTCGAGCCGGCAACCCCCTTGGTGAGGAAGAATAATTCGGTTACGGAAATCACGTTCAAAACGGAGGTATCCTTGACGTTGACGATCAGCTCATTGCCGATGGAGGGAAGAATCGCCCGGATGGCCTGAGGGAGAACAACGTCGAAGGTGGTCTGAGAATGGGTAAGGCCAATCGCCTTAGCCGCCTCCAGCTGTCCTTCGCTGACGGAATCCATGCCGCCGCGGATGGTCTCCGCCAGGTAGGCGCCGGTGTTGATGGAAACGATCAGGAAGGCTGCGAACATGGCATTCATATCAATGTTAAAGAACATCTTTGAACCATAGTAAATCAGCATGGCCTGAACCATCATCGGCGTTCCTCGGAAAACCTCAACGTAAATCGTGCAGAGGGCGTAAAGGAGATGGACGAAGAAATTGCGACCGCCTGAGTAGGTGGGGCCGGAGGGAATGGTGCGGATCAGCTGAACAAGAAGACCGATTACAAAACCGACGATCGTCCCGACCAGAGAGATCAGAAGGGTAATGGCCATGCCTCGCCAAAAGAGGGAGGAATAATCTGCCCAGATTTTTTTGACCTCGTCAAAAAATCCATTTTTCTTTGTCTCGGTACCCTCATCCACGGTGGAAAGCTCGATGTACTTGCCCATGGCCTCCCCCCGCTCCTCTTCGGGAATCTCACTTAACCCTTCGTTGATCCGTTCACGGGCAGGAGAATCTTTCGCCAGGCCAATGGCAATGGAAATATCGTCAGGGGTGAACTGGAAGCCTTTGCCCTGGTCAAAGACGGTGTAAGCCAGGTCCGGATTGGCAACGACCGCCGCCATAGCTCCAGGGCTTTCACTGACATAGCCATCGATCTTTCCTGCGGCAAGCGAGGTGATCATGGTCGGGAAATCAGCCATGGCTGTCTGCTTGTCCACATTGGGGATCTGATCGATTACTTCATAGTGGAAGGTATTGAGCTGACCGGTGATCCTTGCGCCGGCGAACTCTTCCAGCGACTTTGCCTGAACATAGGGGCCATCCTTTCGCACCACCATCACCAGGTCTGACTTGTAATAATAATCGGTAAAATCAATTTCTTTCCTCCGCTCCGCGGTCGGGCTCATGCCGGCGAGGATGCCATCAATTTTTCCGGATTTTAAAGCGGGCGGAAGACCGTCCCAGTCAATTTTGACAATTTCAAGCTCAACGCCCAGCTTGTCGCAAAGCTTTTTGGCCAGCCAGACGTCATAGCCCGTGGCATATTCTCCAGGGCTGTTGGAAACGGGCACTCCCCCATTTTTATCCGTGGACTGGGACCAGTTGTAGGGGGCATAGTTGACCTCCATCCCGATGGTAAAGACACCATCTTCCAGCGGATCGGCCGGCGCGGCCAAAACTTTCGGGGTGAAAAGGGGGGTAAGCATCAAAAGCCCCACCAAAAGAAAGAGAAAATAGGTTCTGGATCGTTGCATAGATCTCTCCTCAAATGCGTTCCGCTCGTGAGAGGATGCCCGGTAAAAAAAATCGGAAGAAGCTGTGCTTCTTCCGTGTTCACCACAGTAGCACAACATCGGTCTGAGCGAAGTCCCGATGACAGTCCTGCATCTGTTCGATGCAGACCCAACCAATTTAGCCCGCCGGCTAAACGTTTCGGCAACGCACCCTTTTACCCTCTTCTCCGGCCGCCGCCTCGGAGAGTTACTGATGTACATTGCGCCTCTACTTCATTTATTCATTTTTTCTTCCTGCTTCAGCAAAGTAAAGTTTGGAAGATTGGGACTACTATACAAGAGATTTCTGGGATCGTCAAGGGAAAAAACGAAAAAAATATAAAGCTTGAACCCTTTTGTTGCTATATTAGCAAAAATGATGATAGGATATTAATAATTGGTTATCGTTGATTTTATTTTGAAAAGGATATTACGCTTTTAAAATTGATCAAAGGGGCGAGTATTTTGTTCGTTTTCAAAAACCGATTCAGCGCTGATGGCCCTTCCCCATTTTCTCTGAAGATAAACCAAAAGAGAAGGAAGTTCAACATTTCCGAACCGACCTAAAAAGAAAAAAGAATTGATCACCATTTCAATGAATAAAATAATCCAAGGAGGATGATCAAAAAATGAGTGCTTTTCAAAAAAGAAAGAGAATGAACCAAAGGCCCCGTTATTTCCAAAGAAAGAAAAAGATTGGACTGGTGTCGGTGATGGCCATGGTCAGCTTTAGTCTGATTTTCAGCGGAGGAACAAAGGCCGTCTTCGCTCAGGGTGAGGATGGGCCAGATCCGAATACTGCGCCCCCGGTGGAAATGCTAAGCCTTTCTGTAGATCATCCTTTGGAAATGGATCCTCCTTCCGAGGAAGCGGAGACTTTTTCCGAGGAGGACGCCGCCGCTGCGGAAGCGGAGACTCTTTCTGAAGAGGACGCCGCCGCTGCGGAAGCGGAGACTCTTTCTGAGGAGGACGCCGCCGCTGCGGAAGCGAAGACTCTTTCTGTGGAGGACGCTTCTCCTGTGGAGGAAGATCCCAATGAAGGAGCTTCTCAGGCGAAAGGTTTTGCCGAAGAAGAGGAGAAAGCAGCGGAAGAGCTTTCCGAAGAGACAAAGGCAGACGATGCCTTTCTTCAGGAAAAAAAGACGCCTCTCCAAGCGCCTGCCCACGCCCCTAGTTATCAGGGAACCGTGACTCTTGTTGGCCAGTGGACAGAGGAGTCGAAAAAAAGAATCGATACCATTAGTGACCCATATACAAACCCTAACGATAAAATTGGAAAGCCTGTTTTTAATGGTGGTCTTTTAAATGGGCTGGCAAAGGTTTTTTTGGGCTGGACCGATAAACCTCTTCCTAAAGATGATGAAGGAAAAACATTAAATGGAAAAATTGCCGAAGGGGCCAGGTGGTTTTCACCGGAAGATAAGATTTCAGCTGCCTTTCCTGGTGGAATAAAAAAAGATTCTAAGCTCTATGCGGTTTACTACAGCCTGAATGATCCGGACGATCCTTTGCCTGGTGGTACTGCCATTCTTGGCCTCTTTCCCTCTGCAAAGGAGAAATTAACGAAAGATATTAATAAAACCAAAGTGACGATCAATACTGATGTCAGCGGGGAGAACACGCTTCCCGACACCCGCTTGGACCAAGAAATAAAAGATGGCGAAGACCGGGCGATTATTGATCAATATACAAAAAAAGACGATACCAATACCATCCATGAGCTAGTCTTGCATTCGGAATTTCAAATGGATGATGGCATTGCCATGTTGGTTTACCGAAATCCCATTGGCAGCAATCAGCTTCTTCCGATTCTCAGCCGGGACTATACGGACCGGTATGGAGATAAAAGCGACTTTCCACTCAAAGATGGAACTGATGCCGGTTACAGCTACGTTGACCTAGAAGTGCGGCTGGATAAGGATATCAAAGTTCCTGATACCCTTTTTCTGAAATTTTTCGGCTATTCCTGGCGGCCGCTTTATGTGATGGCTAAGGACGGAAGCGGAAATTATAAGGCCCTGACGATTAAAGATCCAAAGACAAGCAAGGATTTAGGAAATACAAAAAACTCTTTCGACCCGCTTGTCAATAATACCGATCCCAATGTCCGTTTTGGTGTTGACTTAGAGGGGAACCACACCCTGATTCTTCGTACGGTCCTTAGGCATGACGATAAGAAAAATGAAGGCAACCGCAGGGAAAAAATCAGTGAAGTTTCCATTAAACCCGCTGAGGGAAAAACCATTGCGGAAACGATCCTTGCCAATATGACCCTGGAAGCTCTAGGAAGAAAGGACCTGCAGGCCCTTTTCTCGGGTGCAAGCCCTCAGGATTTAAACAAAAAGGTCCTTCGAATTGAAGATCCAAAGGCGGAAGAGCTGGCCAATACTGGGGAATTATTAAAGGTTGATGGGTCGGTCCGGGGCCACGCTTTTTGCTCGGCGGGGACATTTGAAAGGAGAGTCCCGTTTTTCGGGACCATAAAAATTCCTTTGGCTGTGAATACTGCCATTAATAACATAGATTCCAATATCGTTGAGCTGGGTTACAAAAAGGTCACTCCCCTTCCTCCAGGATCCACTCCTGAGCCTGAGCCTCCGGTTCCGACAGAGCCGGAAGAGCCGAACCCGCCGATCTATGTGGAAAAAGAGGTGGCTGAAATTCCGAGAACGAAGACGACGCCTGAGGTTCGGGAAAAGACGCCGGTCCCCTGCCCTGCCCCAACCCCTGGGCCAGAGATTTCCCTCGTTCAGGTGGAAGCGGAAGAAGCTCCGGAATCTCCAGCTACGGGAGATCCTGTAACTCTCCTCTTTGAAACATGCGGCGCACTGGCGACTGGCGCTGGCCTCTTTGCTATTCGGCGCAGGAAGAAGGAAGAGGGACAATAAATTTTGGTCCTTTCGCCATTGACCCTTTGTCAAAAACGCCGACAATGATATTGATGAGCCGGGAGACGGTTTGGTCCATTGGACCAGGCCGTCTTTTTTTCCGCTGAAGGGGCGGATCAATAAAGCCGCCCGCCGGAGGCGGGCTCCTTTTTCTTTTTTTACAAGTAGTATAATGAAGGAAAGAAGAAATCATTTCACCGGGATTTCACCGGCCTTAACGTAAATCTTGCACGCATTCGATAGAATGGGAAAGGAAGGACTCTTATGGCTGATGAGCTTTTGATGGACATTTTGTCCAAACGGTTTCCCAATAAAAAAGAGGCGGTAGGTGAAATTATCCGCCTCCGCACCCAGATGGCCATGCCCAAGGGCACGGAATATTTCTTTTCGGATATTCATGGAGAAGACCGGGCCTTTATCCACCTCCTCCGGTCCGCGTCGGGCAATATCCGGCGGAAGATCCATGATGTCTACTGCTCCCGCCTTTCTCCGGAAAGACAGAAGGAACTGGGCACGCTGGTTTATGATCCGGTCAATTTTCTGGAAAAGAGGAAGAATCTTCTTCAGGATTCCCGATGGGTGAGAAATACGATTTTGGAGCTGGTGGAGGTCGCTCGGTATATCTCCTCCAAGTACACCCAATCCAGCATTGAAGAAAAATTTCCCGAACGCTATCAGGAAGTCCTCCATGAGCTCTTTGTCACCAATGACGGAGAAATCGACCGCAGGGCTTATTACGATGCCATTATCACCGCGATTTTGGATGAAAATGCCCAAGAGGATTTTTTAATCTGCCTTTGCGCCATGATGCAAAGAATCTGCGTCAACCATATCCATATCCTTGGGGATATTTTTGATCGGGGGCCGGGACCCCATAAGATCATTGAGGAGCTGATTCAATTTGGCAATGCCGTGGATATCCAGTGGGGAAATCATGATGCCGAGTGGATTGGGGCGGCTTTGGGAAACCAAGCCCTGCAGATGTCGGTCCTCCGATCAGCGACAAAATACAACACCTTTGATGCTCTCGAAGATGGCTATGATATTCATCTGCGGGCCTTAAATAACTTTGCTACGAAATATTATGCCGACGATCCCTGCGATCGGTTCCAGCTTAAAGTTTACGATGAAAATGTCTATGACATCGTGGACCGGGACCATGCCTACCGGATGCACAAGGCCTGCGCCATCCTCCAGTTTAAGCTGGAAGGCCAGCTCATCGAACGCCATCCCGAATATGGGATGGACGATCGCAATGTCCTGAAAAAGGTGGATTGGGATACGATGGAATACGTGGATCAGGGCAAAAGGTATCCGCTAAAGGATAAAAATTTTCCCACCGTTGATCCCAAAGACCCGCTGAAACTTAACGCTGACGAGATTGAGCTTTTAAATGGAATTAACGCTTCTTTCCTCCATTCGGAAAGACTGCAAAGGCATATGACTTATCTTTTCAATCATGGGTCCACCTACCTTGCCATGAACGGGAACCTCCTCTTCCACGGGTGCGTTCCCATGGATCAGGATGGCCGCTACCTTTCACTGGACTACGAAGGAAAATCCTATCAGGCAAAGGCGCTGTTGGATAAGATCGACTATGAAGTCACCCAGGCCTATTACGCCCCTGAGCATTCTTCCATTAAGAAAAATTCCGTGGATTTCATGTGGTACGTCTGGTGCGGGCCGAAAAGCCCCATGTTTGGTAAGTCGAAGATGGCCACCTTCGAAAACTACTTCGTCGGTGATAAGGAGCTTTGTCATGAGGACCTTAACCCCTATTACACCCTGACCTACGATCAGGAGGTCTGTGCAAAGATTCTGGAGGAATTTGGCCTGGACCGAAAAAAATCACATATCATTAACGGTCATATCCCGGTCAAAATTAAGGATGGGGAAAATCCCATCCGGGCCAATGGAAGACTGTTTGTGATTGACGGCGGGATTGCCAAGGCTTATCAGGAAAAGACGGGCCTGGCGGGCTATACCCTCATTTTTAATTCCCATCACCTGGCCCTGGCTGAGCACAAGGACTATGTCAAGATCACCGATGATTTGGAGTCTTACGCGCCCCAGGTTCGAACCGTTGACCGGTACGCCAGGCGGTTTCTGACCGGAGATACGGACCAGGGGCGGATCTATCAAAAGCAGATTGACCAGCTCCGAAAGCTGATTGAAGCCTATAACAATGGGGTCTTAAAAGAGCAGTATGTGACCAGCAATTTTTTAAAACGCTGCTAGGAAAAACCCCTCCTTCCCCGCCTGAACCGAAGAAAACGCACTTTCCACTCATAGAAAGGATTCACCATGGCTGAGAATACAGAAAAGACGGTTTCCTGTTCCCTGGTCTCCCGAGACCATAGCTTTACCCAAAACCGGGAGCTCTCCTGGCTGGATTTCAATGAACGGGTGCTTGAGGAAGGAATGGACCCCAGGGTACCGGTCCTTGAGCGCGCCAAGTTCATTTCAATTTTCACCTCCAATTTGGACGAATTTTTCCGGGTCCGGGTAGGGTCCCTGATCAATGTGCAGAGTCTGAAGAAAAACGCCCGGGACAATAAAACGGGCTGGACAGCTGAAGAGCAGCTCAATCAGGTCTTTGAACGGGTCCCCGGTCTTTACCGAAAAAGAGACCTTGCCATCCAGACCCTCCGTCCCCTTCTGGAAAGAGAGGGCATCCGCCAGCTTTCCCTAAAAGACCTGTCGGAAAAAGAAGAGCGGTATCTGGACCGCTATTATGAATCCCGGGTCCTTCCCATTCTTTCGCCTCTGATTATTGATGCCCGCCATCCTTTCCCGAACCTTGTCAATCTTCAGTCCTATATTTTTTCTGATGTCGTGGATGAAGAGGGAGAGGTTTTCTATGGACTGATTTCCCTTCCCCCTCAGCTTCCGGAGATGATCTTTTTTCCGGGGACAACGACCTATGTTCCGCTCAGCGAGGTCATTATGGACCGGGCCGAATCCCTTTTTAAAGGCTTCACCCTGGAAAGCCGGGCAGTGATTTCCATTACCCGGTCAGCGGATATTGACCTGGATGAAGGGCTGGATGAAATGGAAGGCAACATCCGCTCCATCATGAAAAAGGCCCTGAAAAAGCGTCAGCACCTGGCCCCGGTTCGGCTGGAAATCCAGGGGAGCCTTCCCCAGGAAAGCCTGGATTTTTTAATCCGCCACCATCATTTAAAAACCAGTCAGGTCTACGAATCCAAGAGTCCTCTTCATCTCAAGTACTTTTTTGAACTGGAAGACCGGCTGACCCCAAAAATGAAAGACCGGGTCCTTTATCCGCCTTTTGAGCCCCAGCCCTCTCCCCTCTTCGACAGCCGCCGGCCGATCATGGATCAGATCCTGGAAGGGGATAAAATCCTCCACTTTCCCTATGAATCCATGGACCCCTTCCTCAGGCTCCTTCAAGAAGCGGCCAAAGACCCCTCCGTTGCAACGATCCGGATCACCATTTACCGGATGGCCTCAGTTTCCAAGGTAGCGAAGGCCCTGGCTGAGGCGGCGGAAAACGGCAAAGAGGTCCTTGCCCTCATGGAGCTTCGGGCCCGCTTTGACGAGGAAAATAATATTGACTATTCCGAGCTTTTGGAGCAAGCCGGCTGCACGATTATCTATGGACTGGAAAATTTCAAGGTTCATTCCAAGGTCTGTCAGATTACCTTCTTCCGGGACAATAAGGTTCAGTTTATTACCCAGATTGGAACCGGCAATTACAATGAAAAAACAGCCAAGGCCTATACGGATCTTTCCCTGATGACGGCTGATCCTGTCATTGGCCGGGATGCGGGGATCTTCTTTAAGAATATGCAAATTGGAAGCCTGACCGGAAAATATGACAAACTCCTCCAGGCCCCTACAGGCATCAAGCCCGGCCTGATGAAAATGATGGACCGGGAAATTGACCGAGCAAAACGCGGAGAGCCGGCCGAGATTATTTTAAAATGCAATTCCGTATCGGAACGAGATGTTTTAGATAAGATTTCCGAGGCCTCCCAGGCCGGGGTAAAGGTTACGATGATTGTCCGGGGAATCTGCTGCATTTTGCCCGGAATTCCTGAAAAAACAGAAAATCTTCGGATCATTTCCATTGTCGGAAGGTTCCTGGAGCATCATCGGATTTACTCCTTCGGTCCCGGCCATGAGGATCTTTATCTCTCCTCGGCGGACCTGATGACCAGAAACCTGGTCAACCGGGTGGAGATCGCCTGTCCCATTCAGGATCCCCTGATCAAAAAAAGAGTAGCCCATATTTTGGATGTCTGCCTGGAGGATACGGCCAAGGCGAAAGAACTTCAGGCGGACGGGTCCTACCTTTCCTTACGGGAAAAAGCCGATCTTGATCACGGGACCATGGCGGAACAAGCGGAGAAAACAGAAATTGGCGCTCAGTCCACCTTTATGAAAGAGGCGGAGGAATCAGCAAGAGAAAGGGAAAAAGAAATGAAAAAAGAAGAAAGAAAAGTCCAGGGATCTCCTGCCCCGAGAGCAAAAAGGGAGCGGCCTTTAGAGGTCGGGAAAACCTATGATGTCCGCAAACTTCCAGAAGAAAAGAAGGGCTTCTGGGCAAAGATCAACGCCTGGTTTAAGGGAGAATAAACGAAAACTTCGCGGAAAAAAGGGCCTTTTTCCCTTTTTTCTTCCTTAAAAAGAAAGGAGGAGCCTGTGAGGGGCGAACGGCGTTTTGACCATTTCGTCTTCGACTTGGATGGCACCCTAGTCACCGATAAAAAAGAAATCAGCCCGGCCCTTCGCGCCTGCCTTTTGGATCTCCAGGCCCAGGGCTCTAGGCTCTGCCTTTGTACTGGAAGAACGGTATACGGCGTTCTTCCCTATGCCGAAGAGCTGGAAATGGGAAAATACGGAGGATTTTTAATCGGGATGAATGGGTCCCTCGTTCAGCGGATGGACGGGGAGGTGCTTTTGGAAGCGGATGTGCTTGACCGCAAAAAGCTCCTCCCTCTTCTTGCGCCCTGGGACGAGCTTCCCCTCCTTACCCTGGCCTTTTACCAAAATGATATCAGCTGCGCCCTCAATCGAGCCGGAAATGATCTTTTACCCTTCGCCGCTTCGAAATTTCCCCGCTTTAACCGGCTGCCGATGAACATCTGCCGGACTTTCCGGGACTTTCGCGAGGAAGATCCCCTGAAGCTGCTTTTTATGGGCAGGCCTGACCTTCTCTCCAAGGCGAAAGAGACCTTCCTTCTTCCCTATCGGGAAAGGTACTCTCTCGTTGACTCGGCAGATTTTTTTGTCGAGCTTATGCCGAAAGGAACCAATAAAAGCCGGGGACTTGTCCGGCTTTTTGAAAAAGAAAAAATTGATCCCCGGCGGGTCATGGCCTTTGGGGATCAAAATAACGATCTTGAAATGATTGAAATGGCAGGGCTGGGCATTGCCATGGGCAACGCCAGCCAGAAGTTAAAGGAGACGGCGGATCTTGTGATCGGAACCAATGAGGAGGATGGAATCTGCCGGTTTTTGATTGATCTGGGCTTATGGACGCCGGACCGGAAGATCAAAGGGCTTCTTCTCCCTTCGGCTCTGGAAAAATAGGCGGATCAGGGCCCGGCAGGGCTCTTCAAGAACTCCCGAGCGGACACGGATCTTCCAGAGATTCGCCCTAGGGGAAAGCACATCAACCATGGACCCGCAGGCTCCCCTTTCAGGGTCGGCCGTCCCATAGACCAGCCTTCCCAAGCGGGCATTGATCATCGCGCCGGCGCACATGGAGCAGGGCTCCATCGTCACATAGAGGGTGCAGTCACTGAGTCTTCTGCCTAGGAGATCTCCGCCTGCTTTTAAGGCGATCATCTCGGCATGGCAAAGACCGGAGGCCCTTTCCTCAACCTGATTTTCGGCGAAAAAAAGGGTTTTTCCCTTCCGGCAAAGGACGGCGCCGACGGGCACCTCTCCCCTTTTTCCAGCCTGAAGGGCCTGGATCAGGGCTTCCCTCATATGAAAACGATCAATATGCGCATAGTCCACGACAGCTGAGCAGACGGGACGCTTTTTCCCCTTCGGCCCGGCCATTCTTTTTTTTAATCCATATTTTCGCCAGTAGGCATCATAATCCATGGTCCTCACTCCAAGATCGGTCCGGATCGGCTGAAGGCGCAAGAATCAGCATCAGGAGGCTGATCGGTCTTTTCTTGATGCCATAAGTCCCCGTTCCTTTTTTCCCTCTCTTCTTTGCCTATAAAATTTTGGAAAGGAAGGCCTTAGCCCGCTCTTCCTGGGGGTGGAGGAAAAAGTCTTCGGGATCAGACGATTCTTCCAAAATCCTTCCCTCATCCATAAAAAGAACGCGGTTGGAAACGGAACGGGCAAAACCCATTTCATGGGTCACGACGACCATGGTCATCCCCTCGCTGGCCAGCTGAGTCATCAAATCCAAAACCTCTCCGACCATTTCGGGGTCTAAGGCGGACGTCGGCTCATCGAAAAGAAGGATCTCCGGGTCCATCATCAAGGCTCGGACAATGGCGATCCGCTGCTGCTGGCCTCCGGAAAGTTCGGCGGGGTAGGCCGCTTCCTTCGTTTCCAGGCCAATCCGCTGAAGGAGGGCCCGGGCCTTTTCCTTTGCCAGCTTTTCTTCGAGCTTTTTTCGAACCAGCGGGGCGAGAATCATATTTTCCAGAATGGTCTTCTGCGAAAAAAGATTGAAGGACTGGAAGACCATCCCCACACGTTCCCGGTAGGAATTGACATCATAGCCCGCCTGCGTGATGTCTGTCCCTTCAAAGATCATTTCCCCGCCCGTGGGCTTTTCTAAAAGATTTAAGCAGCGAAGAAAAGTCGATTTGCCTGAGCCTGACGGGCCAATCAGGCAGACCCGATCGCCCTGACGGACGGTGAGGCTCAGGCCCTTTAAGACCAAAAGATCCCCAAATTGTTTTTGAAGATCCTTCACTTCCAAAAGAAGCTTTTCTTCTTTTTTCTTATCATTTTTCATGGGCAGCCTTCTTTTCTAAAAGCCGAAAGACCTTTTCCATCAGGATGACCCCGAGCAGATAGATCAGCGCAGCGGCGAGATAGGGGAGGGTTGAATTAAAGGTCGTTGAAAGGATAATGTCGGAGCCTCGGGTTAAATCCATCAGGCCAACAAAGCCGGAAATGGATGTCTCCTTAAAAAGGGTAATGCACTCATTTCCAATGGCCGGAAGTGAATTTTTCAAAGCCAGGGGGACGCGGATATGCCGGGTCGTTTCCAAATAGGAAAGGCCCAGGGACCGGCCGCCTTCCATTTCTCCCCGCGGGACGGAAAGAAAGCCCCCTCGAAAAATTTCCGAAAGGTAGGCGGAGGAGTTCATGCCAAAGGTCAAAATACAGACCAGAACCAAATTATCCACCGAAGCGAGCAAGCCATTAAACATTAAAAGAAGCTGGAGGGCGGTCGGGGTTCCTCGAATCACGGTCACATAGAGTTCGGCGATTTTGTTGACAACCTGAAATAGGACCGACCCCAGGGTCTTTTTCTGGGGCTTAAAATCGACATAGGAGACCCGGATCAGACAAATGACAAGGCCCACGACAAAAGAAAAAACCAGGGCGAAAAAAGTCACGATCAGGGTCGTTTTTAGGCCGTTGATCAGATAAAGATAGCGGTCATCCTGAACAAAGTTAAAATAAAGGTCCTGTTTGAATTGATCAAAAATATTCATCATTGCCCCCCGGAAATGGGATCAAAAAAGAGAAGAAGGCCTTTCCGAAGCCGGACCCGGAGGGAAAACCTCTAAGCAGAATCCGGCTTTCGGCGGGGCGAGCGCTTTCGTGCCCTTTCCCCATCGCCTTTTTTCTTTATTCTTGGATGGATTAATCGTGGATATATTTGCTGACAATCTGATCGAGGGTTCCTTCTTCCCTGAGTTCTTTGAGGGCCAGGTTAACCGCCTTAATCAGGTCTTCTTTTCCCTTGCCAAAGGCGATGGAATATTCTTCTTCCGCGTAGGCGGAATCTAAAATCGAAAGTCCTGCCGCCTGGGCATAATTTTTAGCCGGCTCTTCATCCATAATGACTGCGTCTACCTTTCCCTTGGAAAGGGCCATGACGGCGTCATTATACTTATTGAAGGATTGGACATTCTCTTCGCCAAAATCATCTTTGGCATAGGCTTCGCCAGTGGTTCCCAGCTGGGTTCCGACTTTATGATCCTTGAGATCATCCGGGGTTTTGAGGGGAGAATCCTTAGTGACCAGAATCTTGAGGATCGTTTTGTTGTAAGGATCCGAGAAGTCGACCGTCTTTTTCCTCTCTTCGGTAACGGAAATGGCGGCAACGCCGGCATCCAGCTTTCCGCTTCCAATCGCCGCTAAGATGGCTTTAAAGTCCATGTCCTGGAACTTGACTTCCAGGCCCATTTTCTCTCCAACAGCCTTAAGGATATCGACATCAATTCCAACCATCTCGTTTTTATCATAGTATTCAAATGGGGGAAAATCAGCGGAAGTGCCGACCCGTAAGACTTCCCCGCCCAGGGCCTTTTTTCCTGCCTCATAGATGGCGGCGGAATCCGCTCCTTCCTCCGGCGCCTTGGATTCTTCCTTTGACTCATTCTTGGATTCTTCCGAAAGGTTCTCGGATGCATCCGAAGCTGGCTGGCTTTCTTTTTGCGGCTCCTTTGGTGCCCCGCAGGCGGCAAGGATCATGCAGAGCGCAAGAGCCAGGGCGATCATTTTAGCAAACTTTTTCATCTTGTTCCTCCTTCTTTTCTTGTTTTTTTTCTACTTTCTCCATTTTCTGGAAGCCGGGAAAAAGACATTTTCGATCTCATCCCGAATAATCCCACAAAATCCGACGGACCGGGGGCCGATATGGGTCCCCACAACGGCCCCCATGCGCATGAGGTCCGTTTCAATGTGAAGGCGGTTATAAATTTCTTCCTGATAGTCTTCCGCCATCCCCTTGTCTGAGGTGTATAGAACAACGGGCTTATATTTTTCTACCCGATGGTTATTTTCAAAAGTTTCCATCTGTTTATTCAGACAGGCCTTCCTCCCCCTGGAAAAGTTTACGAGTTCGACATAGCCCCAGCTGGTTTCCGTGACATTCGGCTTAATGGATAGGGCATCACCGAAGGCCGCCAGGGGGCCGGGAATCCGCCCGCCTTTTTTCAGATTCGCGAGGGTATCGAGCATCACCTGAATGAGGGCATGTTTGCGAAAAGTCTGTAAATCACGCATCACTTCAGTGGCGTCACAGCCTTCATCTCTTTTTTCGATCGCCCGAAAGACTTCCATGGTCTGCCCATAGGTTGCGTTTAATGAATCAAAGACAAAAAGCCTTTGATCTTGAAGCTCTTCCTTCGCCTTAAAGGCCATCTCACAGGTTCCGGACAGTTTGGAAGAAAGCGCGATATAGAGAAGCTGATCATCCGGCCCAATCTGATCCAGGATTTGCTTAAAATCGAAAAGGAGTTCACCCGGAGAAAGACGGGATGTGGTAGGCAGGTTCTTTTCCTTTTCCAGCCGGTCAAAAAAAACGGTGATATCTTCGTCGGTGGTCTGGGGGACGTCTTCTCCTTCAAAAGAAATGTGGATCGGACGAATGAAAATGCCTAGTTCTTCTTGTCTATCCAGGGTAAAGTCCGCCCCGGTATCGGTCATAATATGAAGCATGGGTTCCTCCTGTCGGCAAAAGCCGGTCTTATCTTTACCTATTTATTGTAAGAAATCTGACTCATTAGGTCAAAGGAAATGACGGGTTCGTCAATTTTCTTCTCTAGCGTTATACTAATTAAGGTAAAGAAAGGAAGGCGCAATCATGAGTTTAGACGAAGAAATGCTAGAGCGCGAAATGGAAAAATTTCACCAGCCGACGGATCCCATGGCCATGGATCGGATTCCGGTGGATTATACCCCCTATCTCGGTGAGCGGACTTTTGAAGAGGCCAAATCCGTCATCTTGTCCGGAGGAAACCTTTTGCTGATTGGGGAAAAATCCACGGGGAAAAATATCCTGGCGGAGCACCTGGCCGGGCTTTTTCACCGCCCCCTTTACACCGTCTCCTTTCACGTTGCCACCGATGCCGAATCGCTGATCGGGACGGACAGTTTAAAGAACGGAGAAGTCATCTACCGGCCGGGACCAATCACCCAGGCGGCGACCAGCGGCGGCTTCTGCGTTCTCGATGAAATTAACATGGCAAAAAATGAAGCTGTATCCGTCCTCCACGCGACGCTGGATCACCGTCGGCTGATTGATATCCCCGGCTATCAGCCTGTTCATCTTCACCCTTTAACCCGCTTTATCGCCACCATGAACCAGGGCTATGCTGGAACCCGGGCGGTCAACAGAGCTCTGCTTTCCCGCTTTAGCGTCATTCGAATGCCTTTGATCTCCGAAGAGGGACTGGGCCAGCTCTTAAGGCGACATTTCCCCCGGCTTCGGGAAAAATATGTTGAGCAATTCACCCTCTTTTTCTTCGAGATTGTCCATAAGCATCAGGCTGGAGAAATTTCCGACCGGCCGGTCGACCTTCGGGGGCTGATTGATGCCATCGGTCTGGTTTACTGGGGGCTTTCTTTGGGTCAGGCGATTGACCTGGGCATTACCAATAAAAGTGACGACGAATTTGAACGGACCCTGGTCCGGGACCTCGTCGATGAACGCTTTCTCGTCGAAGACGGCAAAGATCAGCTTTTTGCGTAAAGGAGCTTTTATGGGATCCCCTTCCTGGAAAAGACGCGTTGATAATCTCATCTGGGCCGGCGCCAGGTCCTACCGGTTCCGCCCCCTCTTTCATATGAAGGATCTTTCCGGAGAGATGGATCCCTATATGAATCTTATTGAAGGCCTGGCCGCAAAATACTATGGCGATTTTGCCATTGAAGATCTGTTTTCCAGCTGGGCTCATCAGGTCCGCCAATACCGCTTTGATCAGCTGACCTGGCTCTGTCTGGAAAGAGCGGTTTATGAAAAGGAAAAGCCGATTCGGCCGGCCCTTTCCCGCCTTCAGAAAGACTATGCCCAGATGCTTTTACGGCCGGAGGATGAGATGCGGCGGCGGATTTTTTATTTGAAAGATCCCCTCTCCACCCGTCTGCTCCTTGCGCGGGCTCATGAAATTTTGGATGAGCCCTATTCCCTGGGCTCCCGGGAAAGGAAAGTTTATGACAAGCTAATCCTTCCCCCTGAAGCCGGCGCGGAAGAAATCAAGGCCCGTTTGCTTTCCCTTTTTCAGGACCTAGGTCTTCGGCCGGATCGGACCTTTACCCCCCATCCTTTTTTCGAAAAATTAGCTTCTCTTACGCCCAGGCAGCTGGAATACTCCAACCGGCCGGATTCCTTTAACCGGGGAGAAGGGGAAAAAGAATCCTCTTCGCCCATGGTTCGCTTTCTGTTATCCCGAAAACGGGCAAGGGAAAATGAGCTGACCCGCCTGTTCGGCCCTTCCCTGCTTTCTGAGAAGGATCGGCTGCTTTGGGAGGAGAAGGTTTGTCAGGGAGCCCATCAGGGCCTTCATCTTTGGCTCAGCAAGGGGGCCGAGGAGAAGGATCTCTCCCAAGAATTTTTGCTGGAACGGCGGAGAAACCGAGAGGCCTATCAGGACCGCCAGATCCTTTACAACCGGGCCATCGAAAGTCTTTCCGCTCAGATTGCCTCCGTTCTTCAGGCTCAAACCGGGACGGAAACTTCGGTCGGCCGCCATGGCCGGCTCCTGGGAAAAAGGGCCTGGCGGGCTTCTCTGGGGTCCAGCCGGATTTTTGAACGAACCATCACCGAGCCCATCGCGGGCTTTTCCGTGGATTTGCTCCTGGACGGATCGGCTTCCCGGGGGCCGGATCAGGAGGAAATCGCCGCGCAGGCGATTATTGTCTCCCAGGCCATGGACCGGGTGGGGATTGCCAACCGGGTCCTCTCCTTTTGTACTTTTCAGGATACGACCGCTTTTACCCTCTTAAAAAATTTTGATCAGTTCAGCGCGGAGGCGCTCTTTTCCTACGTTGCCCGGGGATGGAATCGGGACGGCCTGGCCTATCGGGCTTTGGTCGATCTTCTTCGTCAGCGGCCTTCGGACCGGCACCTTCTTTTGATTTTTACCGATGTCACCCCTCGTGATCTTCGGCCTATGTCGGGTTTTCCTCACTATGAGTATGTCGGAAAACGGGCGCAGGAGGATGCGCTGGAGGCGATGAAGGCCCTTCGGCGGGAGAAAATCGCCATCGCGGGGCTGATTTCCGGAATTCTTTCTGATTCAGACCAGGCCCGCCTTTTCTTCGGCTCCCACTTTGCCAGGATCCTTCGTCCTGAGGAACTGGCGGCTGGAGCGGGCCGGCTCCTTCAAAATGAAATTGAGCGTTTAACCTATGATTAAGCTTTTATAGGCATCGAGCGGAATCCATGGCGGCTGAAAAATCCGGGGCTTTTGATTCCGCTTTTTGATTTTTAACGGATCTCGGATTTGGGATCCCGGTTCATCAGGGAAAGGACGGCTTCCCGAACGGGGACTCCCTGGTTGACGACGGCCTGGACTCCGTCGACAATGGGCATTTGCACTTTGTATTTTTCCTTGAGCGCCAGGGCGGCGGGAAGAGCGTTTAAGCCTTCGACAACCTGACCGACTTCTTTGAGGGCTTCTTCTAGGGTCTTTCCCTGTCCTAAATAATAGCCGCACCGGTAGTTGCGGGAATGGAGGGAGGTGGCGGTGACAATCAGGTCGCCGATCCCCGCCAGACCGGCAAAGGTTTCGGCTGAGCCGCCCATGGCCAGGCCCAGGCGGGTCATCTCGGCGGCCCCTCGGGTGATGAGGGCGGCTTTGGCATTGTCCCCGAAACCGGACCCATCCGACATTCCGGCAGCCAGGGCAATGATGTTTTTCAGGGCTCCGCAGAGCTCAACTCCGATCATATCGGGATTGGTGTAGACCCGCATCCGCTCGTTCATAAAGATCTTTTGAACGGTTTCGGCTTTTGCAAGGTCCGGTGAGGCGACAACCAGGCAGGAAGGAAGGCCGATGGCAACTTCCTCGGCGTGGGTGGGGCCGGAAACGGCGATATAGGAAAAGGGGCCATTTCCGTCTTTTTCCAGCTCTTCCTGAATCACCCGGGTTAGGATTTCATTGGTGTCTTTTTCGATCCCTTTTGACACGCAAAGGATCAGGGGACGGACCTCTGAAGCTCCCCCTTTTTGCCGGGCGAAGACCTGGGAAACTTTTCGGGCCGTTTCCCGGATAAAAATGGAGGGAACGGCAAAGACGACAAGGTCTTTCTTTTCCAGGGCCTTTTCCAGGTCCGGCTGGGTTTTAAGGGTATCGGGGAGGATGGCTCCCGGAAGGTTTTTGTGCTTTTTGCTCTGGTTCATTTGAACGAGCTCTTCGGCAATGGCCGACCAAAGGGTCAGGTCATGGCCTTCCTGGGCCAGCATAATGGAAAGGGCGCTCCCCCATGTTCCCGCGCCTAGGATTACAATTTTCGCCATTTTTTCTCCTCTCTGGGTTCGATTTCGTTCGTTTTTTTCTTCCCTTTGTCTTTTCTCTTTCTATAATATGATATAATGCGAAAAAAATATTGGGAAGTCTTCTGATTGATGTGGAGAGCCGCTTTTTGGGCGGGGTCTTCTTTTAATTGAGATTTTCCTTTTCCCCCCGTGCGTAAACAAAAAAAGGAGCGTTCATATGGATAAGAATCTGCTTTCGACGGCGATTGCCATTATCATCTATCTTATCTTGATGCTGGTGATTGGCTTTCATTTTTCCCGCAGCAACAAAGACATCGGTGATTATTATCTGGGGGGCAGGAAACTGGGCCCATTTGCGGTTGCCATGAGCGCCGAGGCTTCCGATATGTCCAGCTGGCTTTTGATGGGCCTTCCCGGCCTTGCCTATACCTTTGGCTTGGCGGAAGCAACCTACACCGCCTTAGGGCTAGCGATTGGAACCTATCTGAACTGGCTGATCGTTTCAAAACGGATTCGGGTCTATTCCCAGCATCTGGATGTCATCACCATTCCTCAGTTTTTCTCCCGACGTTACCATGATGAGAAAAACCTCCTGAACGCCTTGGCGGCTGTCATTATCATTCTCTTTTTTATCCCTTATACGGCTTCCGGTTTCGCAGCCTGCGGAAAGCTTTTTCATTCGATGTTTGGTCTTAATTATGAGTTTTCCATGGGGCTTTCGGCTGTGGTCATCATGCTCTACACGACGACGGGCGGGTTTATGGCGGCGACGATGACCGATGTGATTCAAGGGGTGGTCATGTCCATTGCCCTGATTATTGTCATGGCTTTCGGGGTTCATTCGGCCGGCGGGTCGGCGGCGGTTGTCGCCAGTGCAAAAGATCTTTCCGGTTACCTGAGCTTTACCGAGATTTATAACCGGGAGCTGGGGCTGGCTCAGCCTTACGGTTTTCTTTCGATCGCTTCCATGCTGGCCTGGGGGCTGGGCTATTTCGGTATGCCCCACGTGCTTCTCCGGTTCATGGCCATCGAAGATAAGGAGCAGCTTACCCTCTCCCGGCGGGTGGCCATGGTTTGGGTAATCGTTTCGCTGGCTGTGGCGGTCCTGATCGGGATTATTGCTAATGCTTTAACACAGTTCGGAGTGCTTCCCATCTTGGAGGGAGCGGACGCGGAAACCTCCATTATCCGGATTTCGGCTATTATGGGCGGAAAGGGGATTGGGGCGGCCTTTGTCGGTGGCATTATTCTCGCGGGGATCTTAGCCGCGACCATGTCGACTTCGGATTCTCAGCTTTTGGCGGCTTCTTCTTCCGCTTCGCAGAATATTATGAGTGACTTTTTGGGCTACAAGATGTCTGAGCGCCAGTCGATGATCGTCGCCAAGGCGGTGACCTTGATTATCGCGATCGTCGCGGTCTTTCTGGCGGCGGATCCGGCTTCTTCGGTTTTTGAGATCGTCTCTTTTGCCTGGGCGGGCTTTGGGGCGACCTTTGGGCCGGTGGTCCTCCTGGCTCTTTTCTGGAAAAATTCCAATAAGTATGGGGCCTTCGCAGGCATGGCCGCGGGGGCTGTGATGATTATGGTATGGAAGTACAAAATTAGCCCCATGGGCGGGGTCTGGGCAATTTATGAACTTCTTCCCGCTTTTCTTTTTGCGCTGCTGGTCAATGTCCTGGTGAGCCTTCTTTCGGGCGGAGCCAGTGAGGACGTGAAAAAGGAATTTGAGGAATATAAGGCGGCCCTGTAAAGAAGATGGCCTACTGACCAAGAATCTGCTTCGTATTTGGGTGCTGATCGGCCCGGCCAGCTCGGTGACAGAATCTGGTGGCGGAATTTGGTCGCCGAACTCGGAACAAATGAAAATTTTGACCTGTGCTTATGTTGATGAATGAAGCCTGCGCCTCTGGCGCAGGTTTTTTTGCGCATAGGAAGTTTCTGGCGAGGCGATCCAGCGAGAGAAAATACAGTACCGGAGGCGGGTTCCTTACAAAACGGGGCATTGCCGGAGGCAATGCGGTTTTAGCCGCCCCTCCCCCCCCCCCCACCAGCCCCGCCAGCGCGCGGGGGGGGGGGGGGGCCCGGGCAGGCAACGGCGGAGTAACAGAAGGGGAGGG
>CABTZP010000016.1 GCA_902489375.1 uncultured Tissierellia bacterium
CAGACGTGTGCTCTTCCGATCTAATAAGTCTGTCAGGATCAAATCCATTGATCACTCACTTTCAAAAAAGAGGATGAGCCTTCTCATCCTCTTTTATCTTGCTGGGAAAAGAATTCTCTTCCGATAAAAAGCCGGAGAAAAGATAGGAGATGGAAATGAAAAGAGCCTTGGAGGGAATCAAAGTTCTCGATTTAACGGCCGTATTAAATGGTCCTTTCTGCACGATGATCCTGGCGGACTATGGCGCGGATGTCTTAAAGGTGGAGCCACCTGAGGGCGAATCCGGAAGGGGCATGGCCCCTTTATTAAAAGAGACCGGAGAGTCTGCTAACCATATCAACTGGAACCGCAATAAGCGCAGCATCAGCTTGAATTTAAAAGAAAAAAAGGCCCGTGATTTATTCTACGGCCTGGTCAAGGAGGCGGATGTCCTGGTTGAGAATTTTAAACCGGGCGTGACTTCGCGCCTGGGCATTGACTACGAAACCATTAAAAAGATCAATCCGGGGATTGTCTATGGGTCTGGGTCCGGCTTTGGACAGTTTGGGCCCTTATCTCACCGTCCCTGTTATGATGGGGTCGCTCAGGCGGCGGGAGGAATCATGAGCCTAACGGGCTATTCCGACCAGCCGCCGGTCAAGGTCGGTTCTTCCATTGCGGATCATGTTACGGGAATTTATTTGGCCACGGGGATTTTAATCGCCCTCTTTCACCGGGAAAGAACCGGAGAAGGCCAGCAGGTTGACGTTGCCATGGCGGATAGCATTTTCTCAATTTTGGAAAGCGCAATCGTCGAATATACATTTTTGGGCCATACTGTCCAAAGAAATGGAAATATTGATATGACGATCGCGCCCTTTGATACCTACGAAAGCAAAAATGGCTATGTGATGATGGGGGCGGGCAGCGATCCTCTTTTTAAAAAAATGGCCCGTGCCCTGGGCCGGCCGGATCTTTTGGAGGATCCCCGCTATCGGACCAATGCCTTACGCTGTCAAAATTATGAGCCAGGCCTCAAAGAACTGATCCAAAATTGGTGCCGGGAGAAAACGAAGGAAGAGATCGACGAAATTATGGATCAGGCCGGCGTTCCCTGTTCCCCGGTCATGAATGCGAAAGAAGTGGTGGAAAGCCCGCAAATGAGGGCAAGAAATATGGTTGTCGATCATTTTCATCCTGCTTTGGGAAAGGTTCGCATTCAGGGATCCGTGATGAAATTAAGTCAAACGCCAGCTGACATCCGAAAACCTGCGCCGGCTTTGGGAGAGGATAATGCCGCTGTGTTTGGCCTGACGGCTGAAGAAGTTAAACAATACAAAAAAGAAGGGATCTTTTAAGATCCCTTCTTTTTTTTTCGCCTCACGGCCGAGGCTCTGAATCCTTTTCATTTAAAAGCAGGGCAAGGGACAGGGCAACAAAAAGCTGAACGATTTTTCGGGTGTCCAGGTCATCTGTCTCAAGGAGTTCACTGATTTTTTTTAATCGATAATTGACCGTATTGACATGGACATACTCTGCTGCGGCCGTATCCTGCGCATTGCAATTATGATTAAGCCAGCTGATAAGAAAGGTCGTAAGATCAGCCCCTTTTATGCGGTCATATTCCTCGATCGCGCTCAGGGTCTTTTGAACATAGGCCTTTTTCTTCTCTTCGGGAATTTCATAGAGAAGGTCGAAAAAGGCCAGCTCCTGATCGCTTAGCATCGATACGCTTTGCGATTCGGGAATCAAACGCTGGGCGTATAGGGCTTCCTGATCGCATTTTTTCAGAGCATGAACCCCCTTTCGGTCGCTGCTTAGAGAAAGACGGGCGGAAATTTTTTGCTCTTTACAATAGCCTTGGCATTCGTCCATAAAGCGGAAAACTTTTCCCGGAGAAAGGTCGAGAAAAACAAAGACCAGGGCATTTTCTTCTTCTTTATGAAAAAAATAAATTCGTCGTTTAGAAGCGGAAGCGACAAAATCTTCAATTCGGATGAGGGACCTTTTCCACTGGTCGCTTTGGGCAAAGGTGATCCGGCCAACCTGGACGTTTTTCACCTCACTGATCCCCTGGGGATAGCCATAAAGCTCTTCATCGAGATTTTCTCCCCCTAAGGCTTTTTCCCAGTAATTTTTCGACGCGTCATTGCGGTTATGGCGGACAATGGCCTCAACGATTTGAAAGTTAACCCTTCCCGCGGATTGGTTCCAGGGGAAGATGAGCAGGGGAAACTGTTTTTCCCGGCAAAAATTCTGGCAGGCTTGGGAAGGAAGATGACCCTTTTCATCCACGTTATAGAGAATCCCGGAGGCCCCAGCTTCATAAGAAGCCTTGATGATTTCAAGAAGGGTATTGGGGGAAGAAAAGGAAGAGCTGATAAGGATCACCAGCTCCCCCCGGTCGATGAAGGCGGACGAGATGAGATGATCAATGGCGTGAACAGAAGTGACTGGATTGGAAAGCCCGCCTTCACCGGCAAGCAGCCGTACTTCCAATTTGGGGTCGACTTCTTCTAAAATATGCTTGATTTTCATCCTTTTCTCCTTAGCCAAGCAGGCGCGCCACCCAAACCCCGCAAGCGGACGCCTGGGAGAGAGAGTGGGTTACCCCTGACCCATCGCCCACGGCAAAAAGACCGGGAACGCAGGTTTCAAAACGCTCGTTCACCTCGACCAGAGAATTATAAAACTTGACTTCAACCCCGTAAAGCAGGGTGTCTTCATTGGCTGTTCCGGGTGCGACCTTATCCAGGGCATAGATCATCTCGATAATATCATCGAGCTGCCTTTTGGGCATCACAAGCGAAAGGTCTCCTGCCGTCGCCTGTAAGGTGGGCCGGGTAAAGCACTTAAGCATCCTTCGGGCAGAGGACCTTCTTCCCCGGATCAGGTCGCCGAACCGCTGAAGGATTACCCCTCCGCCCAGCATATTAGAAAGACGGGCGATGGATTCGCCATAGCCATTGGAATCCTTAAAGGGCTTGGTGAAGCGATTGGATACGAGGAGGGCAAAGTTCGTGTTTTCCGTTCGCAGTTCAGGATTCGCGTAGGAATGCCCATTGACCGTAATGATCCCATTTGTGTTTTCGGTCACCACCTCTCCATAGGGGTTCATGCAGAAGGTGCGGACCAGGTCATTATATTGCTTGGTTTGATAAACAATTTTTGCCTCGTAGACTTTATCGGTGATCTTTTGATAAACTTCGGCTGGAAGCTCCAGGCGAACCCCCAGATCCACCCGATTCGACTTTAAGGGCACCCCAAGATGGCCCAATATTTTACTCATCCAGGAAGAGCCGGACCTTCCGCAGGCTAAAATGACCTTCTCGGCTTGAATCGTCTCTCCTTCCCGGGTTTGCAGGAAAAAGCTTCCGTCTTTTTTTTCCAGGCCGGTGATCTCGGTTTCAAAGGCATAGTCGATGGTTTTTTTGGTGTAATCATAAATAGCCTGGAGAATCTGAATATTCCGGTCGGTGCCAAAATGGCGGACCCGGGCCGAGAGGAGGTGGAGGTCGTGCTGAAGGCAAAGGTTGGATAGATCGGTGTCAGCGGTGGAATAAAGGCGTGCGGGGGGATCGGCATGGTCAAAGGAAAGAAGGACCGAGTCGACATATTCCATCAGCTCCATTGCCCGGTCAGGGCCGAGATAGTGATCAAGCTCTCCGCCAAACTGATTGGTCAAATTATATTTGCCGTCGGAAAGGGTTCCGGCTCCGCCGAATCCGCACATGATTTTGCAGTAAGGCTTACAGTGGATACAGTGATCCACAAGCCCTTCCGTGATCGGACAGCTTCTTTTTTCGATGGCGCTTCCCTGATCCACCACGAGAACTTTCTTTTGGCTCTTTCTTTTCGCAAGCTCATAGGCTGCAAAGACGCCGGCCGCACCTGCGCCGACAAAGACGAGATCGTATGTTTTCATAGGACCCTTTCTGCTTCGTTAAAAGACATCTCGCATTGATGAAGACTTTCTTAATTATATAACAGAGATTGGGAAAATCCCGCATGACCTTGATATAATGGGGCATAAGAAAAGCAAAGAAAGATGAAGCGGCAAAGCATATTTTAAGTTTCTCCTTTGGGCGCCCCTCGAAGAAGGAGAAAAGGAGGAGAGATGACAAGAGAAAAGCTCTTACCTGAAGATTTTACGGATTATGAACTGGGATATTGTCTGGGCAAAACCGATATCCTCATTGATCAGTTAGGGCGGGCGGCCAGGGATCTCCAATCCCTTGCCGATCAAAGCCAGCGCCAATATGTCAGCCCCAGCCGGGTCGGATATCTCACGGATATGGGCCGGTCCCGAAAAGGGTGTAAAATTTCCGCCCGCCTCCGGGGAAGGGTGGAGGATTATATTTTTAGCCTTGAACATCCTGATTTTAAGCAGGAAGTCCTTTCCATCCCCTTGATCCAGGACTGGGACGTGATTCCCGCTGGGAAGTTTTCTCGGATAAAAACCAACTTCCAGCTTCTTTCTCAGGCAGGCGAAGCCATGACCACCCGGGAGGAAATCAAAACCCTTCGCCGGCATATCATTTTTTATTTCCAGCAAAAGGAAACCATGGAAAAAGAAAGAGCGATTGAGGAAAAGATGGACAATCTGGCGGAAAAATTTTTGGCTCGGGTCGAAAAAAATGAGGGGCAAGGGCATGGGCGTTCGTAAAGCGGTGATTCCCGTGGCGGGACTGGGCACCCGATTTTTACCGGCGACAAAAGCTTCTCCGAAGGAAATGCTTCCGATCGTTGACCGGCCAGCCCTCCAATATATTGTGGAAGAGGCGTCCGCGGCAGGCATTCGGGATATTCTTTTTGTGACCAACCGGGGAAAAACCGCCATTGAGAATCACTTCGATCATAATATTGAGCTGGAAAAAGTCCTCAAAGACCGGGGAAAAGAAAAAGAGCTGAAGGAAGTCCAGCGGATCAACGATTTGGCGGATATCTTTTATGTCCGGCAAAATGAAACCAAGGGGCTGGGCCATGCGATTTCCTGCGCTCGGGATTTTGTGGGCAACGAACCCTTCGCGATCCTTCTGGGGGATGATATGGTCTATAATCCAAAAAGTCCCTGCATCGGCCAGCTAATCTCAGCCCATGAAAAAACTGGGGCTTCGATTGTCGGTTGCCAGGAAGTCCCCCACGAAAAAATTAATCAGTATGGGTGTTTGGATGGGGTGAAAATGGCCGACGGTCTTTGGAAGATTCGGACCATGGTGGAAAAGCCGGCGCCAACTGAGGCGCCCTCCGACATTGCCATCTTGGGCCGATACGTCCTAGAGCCGGAAATTTTTGACTACTTGGAAAAGACCGCGCCCGGCTACGGGGGAGAAATTCAGCTGACAGACGCTTTAATCGCCATGGCCCGGGAAAGAAGGGTCTTCGCCTTTGAATTTACCGGCCGCCGCTATGACATCGGCGATAAGGAAGGCTTTTTGGAGGCGACCGTGGAATACGCGCTCCGCGACCCGAAGCTTGCGCCCGCTTTTAAAAAGTATTTGGTGGAGAGTTTATGCAACGCGGATGAATGAAAGGAAGTTCGCTAAAAATTTCAATGATTTTTCATCGTTTCTTTTATCCAATAAAAAGCGGTCAGGCAAAAACGCCTGGCCGTTTTTATTGCGATGATATCTTATCGGGGGAAAGCCCCTTAGATCATCCTCGTTTTTACCGGTCTTCCTTCCAGATAATCCACTGCGTTTTCTAAAACAATCTTTGCTCTTTTTTCCATGGCTTCCTGGGTGAAATAGGCAACATGGGGCATGAGGATGGTGTTTGGCGCCTCAAGCAGGGGTTCCTCCGACAGGGGCGGCTCCTGGTTAAAGACATCAACCCCGGCTCCGGCCAGTTTTCCCGCTTTGAGGGCTTCAGCAAGGTCTTTGGAATTGACGATGGGTCCCCGGGCGCAGTTAATCAAAATGGCCGTCGGCTTCATCAAATCAAATTCTTTTTTTGTTAAAAAATCCCGGGTATGGTCATTTTGAGGAAGGTGAACCGTAATAATATCTGATTCTTTCATCACTTCTTCCAGGCTCTTATATTCCAGACCCAGCTGGATCACTTCTTGATGCTCAGAACGGTTATAACCGATCAGATTCGCGCCCATGGCTTTAAAGAGCTGGGCCACCCGGGTTCCAATTTTTCCGGTCCCAATGATTCCTACGGTCCTTCCTGCAATTTCCGCTCCTAAAAATTCTGCTGCCCTTCCGCCCTGGCGAATGCCCTGGTCGGCGGCTTTCATATGACGAAGAAGCGCAATGGCAAGGCCGATGACTTCTTCCGCCACGCCCTCATCCGAGTAGCCGGCAGCGTTGGATACCTCAATGCCCAGCTCCTTACAGACGTCCATGGGGACATGATCCACGCCGGTAAAAGCCACATTGATATACTTTAATGCCTTCGCCTTTCGAACGGCTTCTTCCGGCAGCTTCGTATTGGCAATAATCAGCTGTTCGGCGCCTTCCATCCGCTTTTCCCATTCTTCCACAGATGCCGGCTTAGTGTCATAAGAGAAAAATTCATTTTCTCCCTGACCCAGCGCCTCTTCAAAGGCTTGGAGCGTCTCTTTCGAAATCGTTAACGGTTCTGCTAATACAGTTTTCATTTTGCTTTCCTTTCTCCGCTTCCTCTGGCCTGGGGTAGGAAACCGATGCCAGGGTTAACCCGTCGGCTACGATGCCCCGCTCAAAAAGCGTTTGCAGGCCCTCGCGCATGGTATTTCCCGTGGTCAAAAAATCATCCACCAGGATCCCCCTTGAGGAAGCTAAACTTTGGATGGAAACCCAGCCCTCCATCCATTTTCCCTCCTGATCGTTCCACATTTTTCCGGCGATCCTTCCCCCCTTTTCCTGGACAGAAAAAGCGCCTTCCACATTTTTTCTTCGGGCGCGACCGGATAATTTATTTTGTTCTTTTGTTTTCCCCTTTTTTCTGAGTGCGTCCAAAAGGACGATACCCTCTTTTTTACTCACAAAACAGGCCATTTCCTGGCAAGGATTATATCCCCTTCTCATCTTTCGACCCTTACTCATTGGGATATACGTGATCCAGCTGGCCTGAGAAAGGATGGGATGCGCATGGACGTACTCGTCCAGCATCTGAGCGAAAACCGGCGCCCAGTAGCTTTTTTTCCGAAATTTATAGTCAGCGAAGGCATCCTTTAAAAAATTGTTGTAAAAACTGGCCGAATAAACGACAAAATAAGGATCCTCCGAAAGGAGATGACGGGAAGAAGTCTTATCCCATAATGACCCGCAGGCCTGGCAGAGGCCGTCTTTGCCGGCAGCTTTTTCCCCGCAGTGAATGCAGATTTTTGAATCCTCAAAAAGAATTTGCTCCAGAAGTTGCTTTCCTTTTGCTAACCTCTTCCGACGCTTTCTATTTTTCTCCTCCAAACTGTTCATAAATCTTCGCCCCTTCTTCGATGGCCTCTTTTAAGGAAGAATTTCTTCTTCCCGTTCGATTGTTCAAAATCATCTGACGAATGGTTTGCCTGGAGCCCACTAAAACGCAAACCTTTTGCGCCCGGGTAATGGCTGTATAAAGGAGATTTCTCGTCAGCAGAATCGGAATCCCCGGAACAAGGGGAAGGATCACGCAGGAAAATTCTGACCCCTGGGACTTATGGATGGTGATGGCGTAGGAATGATCCAGCTCCTGGAGTTTTTCACCTTCATAAGTCACTTCGCGGCCATCAAAGGAGACGATCATCCGCCCCTCTTCTTCATTGATTTCTTTAATGATCCCAGAATCCCCGTTATAGACGCCCTGGCCCAGGCCCTCCTGACTTATCCATTCTAGGTCATAGTCATTATGGATTTGCATGACCTTATCGCCTTTTCGAAAGATCTTTTTTCGGTCAAGAAGCTCCGGCCCTTCCTCTCTTTTTGGATTCAGGCTTCTTTGCAGTCGCTCGTTTAGCGCTTCCACCCCGCAGGGCCCTTTTTTCATGGGGCAAAGGACCTGAATGTCCATCATCGGATCAAAACCGTAATGGGCGGGCAGCCTTCGACTGACCAGATCCTCAACCAGATCCGCCGTATCCATGGGATTTTGTCCGGGAAGAAAAAAGAAGTCTCCGTATTCCTGATTGTAAATGGGCTCCATACCATGATGAATCCGATGCGCATTGGTCACAATCAAGGAGTCATTTTCCTGCCGATAAATTGTACTAAGCTTTACCCGAGAAATCAGATCCGTAGACAAAAGGTCCTGGAGGACTTTTCCCGGTCCCACGGAAGGAAGCTGATCAGCATCTCCAACCAGGACCAGCCTGGCTTTTTCCGGCAGGGCCATAACCAGATGGTTCATTAAAGAAAGATCGATCATGGAAGCTTCGTCCACGACGACGGCGTCGCAAGGGAGGGGGTTTTCCTCGTCAAACTGAATTTGAGCGTTGCCTTCCCCATCTCCACGATAGCCCAGGAGCCGATGGATGGTCAAGGCTTCATAGCCCGTCGACTGTTCCATTTTTTTCGCTGCCCGTCCCGTCGGGGCGGCAAGTTTTGTCTGCAGATGGTTTGATTCAAAGATCGCCAGTATTGCCCGAAGGATCGTTGTTTTCCCCGTTCCCGGACCGCCGGTGATGACCATGATGGGGGTTTTCGCCGTCTCAAGAATGGCTCTTTTTTGCTGGTCGGAAAGGCTCAGCATAATAGACTCTTCAACCGCCTTTTGCTCGAAGGATAGAGGCGGCATCCCCTCGCTTTCCTTCAGCATCCGGGAAAGCTTAACGCCGATTTGCTCTTCCATCTGGGCCATCCAAAAAAGATAGATTCTTCCGTCTGAAGAAACATAGATCTTTCCGGAAAGACGAAGATCCCAAAGGGCCTCCTCCACCCGAACGGGATCCGTCCCTAAAAGCGTTTTTAGGGATCGGGTCACTTCTTCTTTTGTCCAGTAGCAGGATCCTTCCTGGACCATCTCCCTCTCCAGGGCATAGAGCAGGGCGGCCTTGGTCCGAAAAAAGGAATCCGGCTCAATCCCCCTTTTTTGCGCGATTCGGTCAGCGGTAAGAAAGCCAATCCCCTCAATCTCCTCAGCCAATTGATAGGGATTTTCTTCAATCACTTCCTGGGCCCGACTCCCGTAGTAGTCTAAAATCAGTGCGGCCGTCTGGGGGCCCAGATCCAGGGACTGGAGATAAATCAGGGTTTTTCGCGTCTCCTCCTGATCAAGGATTGCCTGGCGGATCTCCTTTGCCTTCTTTTCTCCGATTCCTGGGATTTCTAACAGGGCCTGGTCATCCTTTTCAATGACCTCCAAAACTTCTTTTCCAAAGCGATCAACCAGTTTTTTTGCCCTTTTGGGCCCGATATGGGGAAAAAGACCGGAACTTAAATAAGCGATGAGCTGATCCTCGCTGGTGGGACGAATTTTTTCAATCGAACTTACCTGAAACTGGTCCCCATACTTGGGATGGAAAATCAGCTCTCCTTCCGCTCTTAGCTCCTCTCCCTCCTGGCAGGACAAAAAAGCGCCAACACAGGTCAGGGGCCCGTCTTCTGTTTCTAAGACCAGCACGGTCCATCCGTTTTCCCGGTTTCGAAAACGAATTTTCCGGACCCTTCCCTGAACCTTCATGGCGCTTTTCCTCCGCAGCGATCGTTCAATCGCCCTTTATTCTTCTATTCGGGCAATGTCTGCTCCTAAGCCCCGGAGCTTTTCCTCAAAATGATAATAGCCCCGGTCCAGGTGGTAGACGTTAGAAACCTGCGTCTCTCCCTCCGCGACCAGGCCCGCTAAAACCAGGGCGGCTCCAGCCCTTAAATCCGTGGCCTGGACCTTTGCCCCGACCAAATGGTCCACTCCCCGAATCACCGCCTCATTTCCGCTGGTGACGATTAGAGCGCCCATCTTGTTAAGCTCGTCGACATGCATAAACCGGTTTTCAAAAACCGTCTCCTCTACCTGGCTCTGTCCCTGGCTAATGGTCGTCAGGGCCATAAACTGGGCCTGTACATCCGTTGGAAAGCCTGGGTAGGGTAGAGTGCGAATCTTCGTTGCCTTCGGTCTTCCGTTGGCGCGGATAATAATGGTATCCTCATCCTCTGATTCCTGGATATCACATCCGACTTCCTGCAGCTTGGCTAAAATGGGGCGAATGTGCTGAGCAATAACATTTTCTACCCGGACCTGGCCGTCGGTGATGGCCGCGGCGACCAGAAAGGTCGAGGCTTCAATCCGGTCGGGGATAATGGTATGGCGGGCCCCACCCAATTTTTCGACCCCTTTGATGTCAATTGTGGACGTCCCAGCTCCCCGGACCTTCGCGCCCAGTTTATTAAGAAAATTTGCCAGATCGACAATTTCCGGCTCCCTTGCCGCATTCTCGATTCTCGTTTCTCCCTTGGCATGAACCGCGGCCATCATAATATTTTGGGTTGCGCCCACTGAAGGAAAATCGAGATAAACCAGGTTTCCGATCAGACCTCCGGACGACGCCTTCGCTTCGATCTCTTCGGTCCCTTCCATGATGGAAGCTCCTAAGGCCATAAATCCCTTTAGATGAAGGTCTACCGGCCTTTTTCCAATGCTGCAACCCCCCGGCAAACCGGTTTTAGCCCGGCCAAAACGCGCAAGAAGAGGCCCCATGACAACGAAGGAAGCTCTCATTTGATTGACTAAGTCATAGGGCGGTTCGTACTGGCAAACCCCTTGGGGGTGAATGATCATGGCATCTTCACCCGTTCGTTCAACTCTTGCGCCCAGGGATCGGAGAACTTCGATCATCAGTTCCACATCTTTTAGAGGAGGAACGCCGTCTAAATAAATGGTGTCTTCCCCTAAAAGAGAGGCGGCCAAAATCGGTAAAGCCGCATTTTTGGCTCCACTAATCTGAACGGTTCCGCTAAGGGGTCCGCTGGTGCGGACTCGAATATAGGTCATAAAAACTCCTGAAAGCTCTATTTTGTTCCGAAAAGACGGTCCCCGGCATCGCCCAGTCCGGGAAGAATATAGGCGTCACTATTGAGTTCCCGGTCCAGGCCGGCTAAGGTGATATCTACGTCAGGGTGTGCGTCGTGAACGGCCTTTACCCCTTCGGGTGCGCCGATAATACAAACAACATGAATGGACTTGCATCCCTGCTTCTTTAGCATCGTGATCGAATCCACCACGGACCCTCCGGTCGCCAGCATGGGGTCAACAATAAAGATCTCTCTTTCCGCAATATCTGGCGGCATTTTAAAATAATAGTTCACCGGTTTATGGGTCTCAGGATCCCGATAAAGGCCAATATGGCCCACTTTTGCCGTTGGAACAATTTGCAGGAAAGGATCAACCATGCCCAGCCCTGCGCGAAGGATCGGCACAAAGCAAAGCTTTTTCCCGGAAAGAATATAGCCGGTTGTTTTTTCCAGAGGCGTTTCAATTTCAATCGTATCCAAAGGGAGCTTTCTCGTTGTTTCATAGGCTTCCAGGAGGGCGATTTCACTAACGAGCCTTCGGAACTCATTCGTTCCGGTGTTCTTGTCCCGGAGCTTGGTTAACTTATGCTTGACCAGCGGATGGTCTAAAATGGTTAGATTCTTCATTTTGCTCTCCTCTTTTTCCTGACTTTTTCTTTTCCTGCAAGTAAAATCCTTCTTCTAAAAATCTTTTTCCCTTATTGACGAGCTCAGGGCAATGATCCGTCCTCCGGCGGCTTTTTTCATCCGGTTCATGATCGAGACCCCATATCCCTTGGATTCCACCCCCATTGCCAAAATTTCTTCCATCTTTTCTCGGTCAAACTGACGAAGGTGGGTGAATAACATTTGGCTCATATACAGCAGGTCATCTGTCTTTCCTTGACTAAGGATAAAAGGCGACCTTCCGGTGACCTCTTCTATTGCCTTTTTTACCGGCTCAATGGAATCCTCGAAAAGAAGAAGGCCAATCCTCCCCTGGGATTTTCGCTGAAGATATTCCTTAACCAACCGTTTTTCTACGATTTCTTTGGGGCCGAGAAAAACGCTCATCCGGGCTTGGGGCGCGTAGTGCTTATATTTTTGACCGGGTGATCGGGGAATTTGCCCTTCTTCTAAAAGGCCCTGGTCCAGGCGAACCCCCGGAAGATAGGGGGTAAGGTCCTCCGGCGTATAAAAGCCGGGTCTAAGAATGATGGCCGGCTCCCGGGTAAGATCAATGACCGTGGATTCAATGCCGATCGAACAAAGGCCTCCGTCCAAAATGAGGGGAAGGCGTCCATTCATATCCTGATAGACGTCCTGGGCATTGGTTGGGGATGGCCGTCCACTGAGATTTGCAGAGGGGGCGGCAATGGGCAGATCACACTTTTTGAGAAAGGCCCTGGCGACCGGATGAACCGGCATGCGGATCCCTACCGTATCTCCTCCCGCCGTCACTTCTTTGGGCACCTGAGGCTTTTTCTTAAAGACGAGGGTCATCGGACCCGGCCAAAGGTCTTCCATGAGCTTTTTTGCCCGAGGGATGATTTCCTCCGCTAATTCTTCAACCTGCGCGACATCATAAATATGCAAAATCAGAGGATTATCCATGGGCCGACCTTTGGCTTCAAAAATTTTGGTGCAGGCCCGGCCATCCAGGCCATTTGCCCCTAGGCCATAGACGGTCTCCGTGGGGAAGGCAACAAGCTCTCCCTCTTGAATCAGCCGACAGGCCCTGTCCAAAGCCTCAAGAGAGCGCTGATCTGTATTGACTTTTTTCGGGCTTCCGACCGCAACAACTTCGGTCTTCCAGTCGGTCTTTCCCCGAGAAATCCCCATGCCCTTGGGCTCTTCTCCCCTAAATGCCTTCATGGAAGAAGATCCTCAGAAGGGGGATTTTGTTTTTCTTCCGTTGGTTCTTCTGAAGGTTTTTCTCCCGTCTCCTCCGCTTCTTTTTCCGAAAGAGCCTTATGATCGGACTCTTTTTCCGCTTCCTGATCTTGGCTGGCTTTTTCTTCTTTTTCTCTTTCGGCGGGACTGGTCAGCGCTTCTTTTTCGGCTTCTTCCGCCTCTTTTTTCTCTCTGGCTTTTTTCTCTGAAACGGTTTCTTTCCCGTAGAAACGCAGGCTGCGATCGAGGATGTCCATAAATTCTTCTCCAGTAATGGTTTCCTGATTTAGAAGATGAGAAGCAATGTCATGGAGCTGCTGCTCATATTCGCTAAGGGTTTCGATCGCCTGACGGTGAGCCTCTGAAATAATCTCCTGGACCATCTGATCAATGGCCGAGGCAGTTTTGGGCGCAGCCTGAAGCTCAGCCTGTGGACCGAGATAACGGGAAAGTCTTTTTTCGAGCTGGACAAAGTCGAATTTTTCGGTCATGCCAAATTCGGTGACCATCGCCCGGGCAAGCTGGGTGGCTTTTTCAATGTCATTCGATGCCCCCGTGGTTTTTGTTTTAAAAACGAGTTCTTCCGCCGACCTTCCGCCCGTAAGCACCACAATCATATTAAAAAGATCTTCTCGGGTTTGAAGGACTTTTTCCTCCTCATCAACCTGAAGAGTATATCCGAGGGCGCCCGATGTCCGGGGAATAATGGTGATCTTGGTGACCGGCGCAGAAAGTTTCTGCATAGCGGCGACTAAGGCATGACCCACTTCATGGTAGGCGATAATCCTCTTGTCCCGGTCGCTGATCACGGCGTTTTTCCTCTGCTGTCCAGCAATCACAGTTTCGACTGATTCCACAAGATCTTCGGTCGTTACCTGTTTTCTCTTCCCTCGAACCGCCCGCAGGGCCCCCTCATTGATAATATTGGCAAGGTCCGCTCCGGAAGCGCCGGCTGTCATGCGGGCGACAACATGAAGATCAACGTCCGCCGCCATCCGAACGTCTTTGGCGTGCACCTTTAAAATATCAAGTCTTCCGCGAATGTCCGGAAGTTCCACTCGAATCTGCCGGTCAAAACGGCCTGGCCGGGTCAGGGCCGGATCCAAAATTTCCGGCCGATTCGTTGCCGCCAGGATTACGACGCCCGTATTGGAGTCAAAACCATCCATTTCGCTTAAAAGCTGGTTGAGGGTCTGTTCTCTTTCATCATTTCCCGAAAAGCCAGCGGTGTCCCTTCTTTTTCCGATGGCATCAATTTCATCAATAAAGACAATGCAGGGGGATTTCTTTTTAGCTTCTTTAAAGAGATCACGGACTTTGGATGCCCCCATGCCAACGAAAAGCTCGACAAACTCCGCTCCAGAAATGGAGAAAAAGGGGACTCGGGCCTCTCCGGCTACCGCCTGGGCGAGGAGGGTTTTCCCGGTTCCCGGCGGGCCGACAAGAAGGACGCCCTTAGGGCAAACCGCGCCGATTTCCCGGTATTTTCCTGGATGGGAAAGAAAATCAACTACTTCATTCAAACTCTCTTTTGCCTCATCCTGCCCGGCGACATCTGCAAAGGACTTTCCGCTTTTTGCCTTGACATAGACCTTCGCGTTGGATTTTCCAAAGGACATGGCGTTTCCGCCATTCATATTCTTTAATAAGCGGGATCCTAAAAACCAGAAAAAGGCCAGGGGCAAAAGGAAAGTAATGGCGAAAGCCAGCCAGGGGTTCGGCGTGGTGGGAATGGTGGCCTTAAATTCCACCTTATTTTTCTTCAAAAGCTCAGTCAGGTCCTCATCCTGCCAGGGTCCGGTTTTGTAGGTGACCATTTTTCCGTTCTTATCTTTGACCTCAAAGACGTACTGGTTTTCCTGGCGATCAACGGTTTTGACTTTGCCTTCCTGGACCATAGTCACAAACTGGGAATAGGTGACTTCTTCTTGTTTTGCTCCCTGAATCATCGGACGGAAAAGGAACTGGGCCAAAACAAGAATGGCCAGCACAATAATATAATAGTAAGTCAAAGGTCTTGGCTTTTGATTTGGATTATCATTCTCGGAGTTAAACATCATTTACCTCTCTTTGATCTGGATTTACCCCTTCTCCTCATTTCTTTATTCTACCGAATTCCTCGTCGAAAGGAAAAAAAGAAGGGGAAATTTCTCATTTTTTCATTTCTACCCATTCCTTCTCTTCATAAAAAATGAAATCAGCAAAGATCTTCAGAAGGCTTTTCATAGAAAAGTCCCGGCTAAGGGTATAATAATTTAAAGATGTGTTTAGGCTATTTTATGGCCTGTATTTCTTGATTTCAACCACTTTTCTGGCCATTTTCTTAGAAAGGACTTTTTTTCATGGAAAAAAAGGAAAAGAATAAAAATCTAGTGAGGGAACGCTACGATGTTCGGGGAATGTCCTGCGCGGCCTGCGAACTCGCGGTGCAAAAAGCCGTAAAAAAACAGGGCGTGGATGACTGTGAGGTCAGCCTGATGACCAATTCTATGGAAGTTCGTTACGATCCCACGAAAATAAGCTCTGCTATGATCGAAAAAGCGGTAAAAGATGCGGGCTATGAAGCTTCCCTTCAAAGCCTTCCTCAGCCATTCAAAAACGCCTCCTCCAAAGAAAAAGAAAAATCAATTTTTGCGGAGCAAAAGGAGGAAATTGAAAGCCGACTTCGTCTTTCAGTCCCTTTCCTTTTTGTGCTCATGTATTTTAGCATGGGGTCAATGATTGGCTTTCCCATTCCCAGCTGGATGCAGGGGCCTGAAGGATCGTCTTCCTTTGCCCTGATTCAGCTTCTTTTGACCCTTCCCATCCTTTTCGTTAACCGGGTTTTCTTTGTTCGAGGCTTTTCGGCCCTTTTTCATCGCGCCCCCAATATGGACTCACTCATTGCCCTTGGAGCCTCGGCGGCGAGTCTCTATGGAATTTTCGCTCTTTTCCGGATCAACTACGGTCTGGGCTTCGGTCATCCGGAAATTGTTCACACGTATATGCATGAACTCTATTTTGAAGGGGCGGCGATGATCTGCACCCTCATTACGGTCGGCAAATACCTTGAAGTGCGTTCAAAGATGAAGACCAGCTCTTCGCTTGAAGCCCTCATGGGCCTTCGGCCGGATACCGCAAGGCGAGTTGTGGAAGGGACTGAAAAAGAGGTCCCAGTGGAAATGATTCAGGTGGGAGATATTCTTTCGGTCAAACCGGGCGAACGAATCCCCTTGGATGGCGTGATCATCCAAGGGCAAAGCTCGGTGGATGAATCGGCTTTAACCGGAGAAAGCCTTCCGGTATTTAAAAAGGAAGGAGACCCGGTCACCGGGGCGACGATGAATCAAAGCGGATCTTTCCTTTTTCGGACAGAGGCAGTGGGCGAGGATACGGCGCTTTCTAAAATCATTGAACTTGTCCGGGAGGCCAACTCCTCAAAGGCCCCGATCCAGTCCCTGGCCGATCAAATTGCAGGAATTTTTGTCCCGGCCGTCATGGCCATCTCGCTGATCACCTTTTTTTCCTGGATTTTTTCGGGCACGTCCTTTGAATTTGCTCTTCGCCTGGCGATTAGCGTCCTGGTCATCTCCTGTCCCTGCGCCTTAGGATTGGCGACCCCGGTCGTTGTGATGGCGGCAACGGGCAAGGGTGCGGAAAATGGACTTTTGATTAAATCCGCCGGCGCCCTTCAGGAGCTTTATCAAGTGGATGGTTTTGTTTTTGATAAAACCGGAACCTTGACGGAAGGAAGGCCCTTTCTTACGGATCTTATCCTTTTTGACCCCTTCTGGACGGCGGATGATTTTTTAAAAGCCCTTTTTTCTCTGGAAAAAAATTCTGAACAGCCACTTGCCGAAGCCATTGTCCGGGCGGGAGAAAAGAAGAAAATCCAGGCGCTTTCTGTAGAAAATTTCCTTTCCCTGCCCGGCCGAGGGGTCCAGGGCGAGCTTCTTTGGCCTTCTTTAGATAGGGAAAAGCGACTTTTTCTTCTTGGGGGAAATCGCCGGCTCATGGAAGAAAATGCAATTGATCTTTCCCAGGCTGAGAAAACGGCTTCGCTTTTGGCCGAAGAAGGAAAAACGCCCATGTATTTTGCGGCAGAGGGTGAACTGATCGGCCTTGCAGCGGCGGCGGACCAAGTGAAAAATACCAGCAAAAAAGCACTGGAAGACCTGCGGGAAAGAGGGGTAAAGTCCCTCATGCTGACGGGCGATAATGAAAAAACGGCCAAGGCCATCGCAGAATCCTTGGATCTTACCGATTTTCGGGCGGAAGTTCTTCCCCAGGATAAGGATGCCACGATCCGAGCCCTTCAGGAATCCGGTTCTTCCGGAAAGGGTCCGGAAAAATGGGCCATGGTCGGAGACGGGATCAATGATGCTCCCGCGCTTAGTCGGGCAAGGGTTGGCATTGCCATCGGCGCGGGGACGGATGTTGCGATGGATTCTGCGGATCTTGTCCTGGTACGGTCGGACCTTCAGGATGTGGTCGCCGCTTATGACCTCTCCAAAGAGACCATGCGAAAAATTAAACAGAATTACTTTTGGGCTTTCTTTTACAATGTGATCTGCATCCCGGTTGCCGCGGGCCTTTTTTATCCGAAGTTTGGGCTTTCGTTAAATCCTATGATTGCCGCGGGAGCAATGAGTCTTTCTTCTCTTTTTGTTGTCAGCAATGCCCTGCATCTTCGAAGCTTTCACTTTGATCGGTCCGCTTCCTATCAGGCAAGGGAGGAAGATTCAAGAACATGGCAGGTCCAGTATTGGGTAAAAGAGGGTACAAAGAAAAATGAAGGCCAAGAACAGAATGTAAAAAAGCCCGGTCAAAAGAATCGGGAGAAAATTCAAGAAAGGAAAAAACGTATGGAGAAAACCTTAAAAATCGAAGGGATGATGTGCGGCCACTGCAAGCTGAATGTGGAAAAGGCTTTAAATGAGATGGACGGGGTCCAGGCACAGGTGGATCTGGAAGGCGGAAAAGCGCATGTGAAAGCGGACCATGAAATCCTGGAAGAGGACTTTAAAAAAGTCATTGACCAGGCCGGATACAAAATGACCGGTTTTGTGGAGTAAATCTAAGCTCAAAGCCCTTCATCGGACGGGTCCCTTCTTTCTCTTCCCGGCCGCGGCAGGGCCGGATAAAAAAGACTTTTTACAGATCATCAAAAAACCATTGCCGCCGGCGAACCGGCGGCTTTTTCATGCCCCGGCTTAGTGTATAATAATGGTAATATTTCAATGGTCCTGAAACCAGGAAAGGAAAGAAAGAATGCTAAAGCTTCGCAGACAAGCGCTCCATTACCGAAAAATTGTTGATCTTTCCTTTTTTGCCTGCCTGATTTCAGCGATCATTTTCATGAGCAAAACCCATGTCCTTCTCGGCACGGTTTGCGGTGTTTTTTATCTTCTCTTTGCGATTTCAACAATCTGCCACTATATCCCCTATCTTTATTATAAAACCCTCTATTACAGGGATTTAAGGAGGCGGGGGCTGCTAAAATAAAAAAGCCGCTGGAAAGGTTCATTTCAAGCGGTTTTCTTAGAATCGGAGTGAGAGGATTTGAACCTCCGGCCCCTTGTCCCCCAGACAAGTGCGCTACCGGACTGCGCCACACCCCGATGGTTTTTCAATAGACTAATCCTATCACAAATTAAAAGACTGTCAATCTTTTTGGCTAAACTTCATTTCCCTCACGCTCACAAGATGGATTCTTCCGGTGGATCGGCCAGTCAGATTGAAGGAGAAAATCCCATGGTTTACAATAAAAATAAGGTTTTTGAGTCATCAATGCGAAAAAAATAAAGGGGATATGGTGATGAAAGACTATGAAAAGCTGGGCCTTTTTTACCTGGGTAAAGAAGTGGATCCGGCCACAATGAAAAAGACAGACGCTTACTATCTCTATGATTCGAGGGATCTGACAACCCATGCCGTTATTGTTGGCATGACCGGGAGCGGGAAAACGGGCCTTGCCATTGATCTTTTAGAGGAGGCGGCGATTGATCAGATCCCGGCTCTGATCATTGATCCAAAAGGCGATATGGCCAACCTTCTTTTACAATTCCCTGCCCTTCGAAAAGAGGATTTTAAACCCTGGATCCCAGAGATCCGGGGCGAAAATCCTGATCAGCAGGCAGAAAAGATAGCGGCGCAATGGAAGAAGGGACTGGCCGATTGGGATCAAGAGCCGGAGCGGATCGACCTGTTAAAAAATTCTGTTGATTTTTCTGTGTATACGCCTGGATCTAATCGTGGCAAGACCCTGGCCTTTTTTACTCCGCCTTCCCGTCCTTCCGAGCCCCTGATGGAGGATTCTGAGGCTCTTTCCGCCTACCTCTCCACTTCGGTTTCCAGCCTCCTTTCCCTGGCTGGCATCGAGGAGGACCCTCTGACGGGGCCCAGTGCAATTCTTCTTTCCAACCTTTATCTGGATGCCTGGCAAAGCGGTGAGGATCTGGACTTTGTGGGACTGGTTTCCGCGATCCAAAATCCTCCCATGAAAAAGATGGGCGTCTTAGATATGGAGACCTTTTATCCTAAGGAAAAACGGCTTAGCCTCATTCAAAAGCTCAACCGTCTCTTCGCTTCCCCTGTCTTTGCGCAATATATGCAGGGGGAACCGATGGATATCCAAAAACTTCTATACACCCAGGAAGGACGGCCCAGGCACAGCATC
>CABTZP010000017.1 GCA_902489375.1 uncultured Tissierellia bacterium
CAGACGTGTGCTCTTCCGATCTCAATGCCGTAGACGCTGCCGTTGCCATGGCCGCCGCACTGACGGTTGTTGAGCCGACCGCCAACGGAATTGGATCGGATAATTTTGCGCTGCTTTCCATAAATGGGAAAATCTCTGGTATGCGAAGTCAGGGGGCTTCCCCCTATGGACTGAGCCTGGAGCAGCTCCAAAGTCTTTCTCAGGCGATGCCTAAAAGAGGATGGCTTTCAGTGACGGTTCCGGGCGCGCCGGCAGGATGGGCCTATTTGAATGAAAAGTTTGGAAGACTTCGTCTTTTGGACTGTTTAGAACCGGCCATTTCCTATGGACGGGAAGGATTTGCCCTTTCCGCCACCGTAGCTTATTTCTGGAAAAAAGATGCGGAAGAATTTCTCTCCCTCTCCCGAAAAGACCCGGCCTTTCTTCCCTGGCTAAAGACCTTTCTTCCCGGAGGAAAGGCGCCTCAGGCTTTTGAGAAGATCCGCCTGGAAGAGCACGCGAACACCCTGGAAATCATTGGAAAAACAAAGGCCCAAGATTTTTATCAAGGGGATCTGGCAAAAAAAATTGTCCATCAAAGCAAAAGAGACGGCGGCTTTCTTTCTTTGAAAGACTTGGAGGATCATCGGGCGGAGGAGGTAAGACCCCTCCGGCTCAATTACCGGGGAAAAGAGGTTTACGAGCTTCCGCCTTCGAATCAGGGCCTGGTCGCGCTGATTGCTTTAAACATATTAAATTCCTTTTCCTTTGAAAAAAGGGACGAAAACTATTACCACCTTTTGATGGAGGCCTTAAAACTTGCCTTTGCCGATGGAAAAGAATATATCACTGACCCCGCATGGATGCGCCTTCCTCCGGACGTTTTTTTAGATCCGGCTTACGGCAGAAAGAGGGCGGAAGAGATCGGAGAAAGTGCTCAGCTGTTTTCCTGGGGAAGGCCGGCGGGATCCAATACGGTTTATCTGGCCGCCGGAGATCAGGAGGGAAACCTGGTCTCAATGATTCAGTCGAATTATCAGGGCTTTGGTTCAGGGATTGTGATTGAAGGAACAGGAATCTCTCTGCAAAACCGGGGCGCAGACTTCTCCCTGGATCCCCATCATTGCAATGTCTATGCCCCCCACAAAAAAACCTATCACACCCTGATTCCCGGCATGCTGGCCGAAGGGGGAAAGGCCATCGCCGCTTTTGGGGTCATGGGCGCCTATATGCAGCCACAGGGGCATGTCCAGGTCCTTTCCCAGCTTCTCGACTTTCATGAAAATCCGCAGATGGCCCTGGACGCACCCCGCCTACAATGGCTGGAGAAAAAACGCTTTTATATGGAAAAGACCTTCCCTGAGAAGCTCGTGGAAGGCCTGAGAAAGCGCGGTCATGAAATTGAAATTCCGGCCATGCCCACGACCTTTGGGCGAGGCCAGATCATCTATAAAAATCCCCAGGGCGTTTTGATTGGCGGGACTGAGAGCCGAACCGACGGAAATATCGCCCTGGCTTAGCGGGAAGAGGAATCCGGCTTGTTTTCCTTTTCCGGGCTGGGGGCGACCGATGATTTTTCCCAGGCGCTACCATCTTTCGACCGCCAGATCAGGCCCTGGGGGGTCTGGATGGTCCCACCGCCAATCGGAAGGCCCTTTTTGAAGGTTCCCTGGTAGGTCCATCCTTCTTTGGATACGAAGGTCCCTTCCCCGTAAAAAAATCCGTCCTGGAAATCGCCAGCGTAGGATGAGCCCAGGATAGAATCGACCTCGCCCTTTCCATGGGGATATTTTCCGTTGGTCATGCCACTGTAGTGAAAGCCTTCCGCTAAGGGCAAATTTTTCACGGCCTTATTTTTTATCGGGATCAGGGCGTAAAGTGCGCAAAAAACAATGAGGAGGACGCAAAGGATCTCGATCCCTTCCCGAAAGCCAAATTTTTTTTCCTGAACATCCATCAAAAGTCCCTATTCCTTTCCCTTCGCGGGCTTGGACATCGCTTCTTTGATGCCCGCATTGATGCACTGCGCATATTTTTCATAGGTTTTCTTTTTTCCGCCAAAGTGGACCCCATCGGTTTTGTCATAAAGGCTGGGATCTTCGCTGGCAACCTTGTGCCAGTCTACGACCGTGACATAGTCATATTGATTCTGAATCGAAAGTTCATAGCGGTTGATGGCGGAAGACTTCCAGTTATCATTTGCCTTCGCATTGTAAGGGGTCACCAGAACCATCCTTTTCCCCGGAGGAAGGATTTCAATGCTTTTTTCAATATATTTAAAGTCTTCTTTTGTAATTGAGTTGGTCCCAATGCAAAGGACCACAACATCCGGCAGGTCTCCTTTCTGAACTTTTGCCTGCAAAAGAGCAAAGGCCTGCTGAGGGGTCCGTGAAGCCGCGGCGTTTACCTGAGCGTTCGGGATATTTTCAATCAAATATCGGCGGGGAGAAAGGAGGACGGAATCGCCAATAATGTAGCAGCCCTTTGCCTGACTGATCTTTTTCTGACTGAGGACCTCTTGGCCGAGGGCTTCCAGCTGATCCATATCCTGCCCCATTTGCCCGGCCCAAAGCTGCTGCTCAAGGCTGGTCATGTAGGGGGCCTTCATAAGGCCCCGATACCCTCCTGCCAAAAGAAGAACCATGAACAGGACGAGGAGGGGTCTTCTTTTTTGGAATAGGGCGCCGGCCCATGCGCTTTTGATTTCCGGCTCTTCTCCCCGGACAAGGGGCTCAAAGATTCTCGCGGAAAAAGCGGCAAGAAGGGTTGAGCAAACCAGGGCGAAAAGGACGCTAAGGGAATCAGAAAGAAACTGCGTGAAGAAAACGAAAAGAGGCCAGTGAAAGAGGTAAAGGCAGTAGGAATACTCGCTTAGGGTCTGGATCCTTCGGTCCAAACGATCCCGGTAAGGGGACAGGGCTCGTTCCGTCTTTACGTTTAGGCTTCCTGGCTGGCTAAAAGGCGCCGGTTCGTGGGAAGGAGATGAAAAATCGCTCATCAAAAGCTCTCCGGAAAGAACTGCGTTATTTTCATTTTCCGGGGCAAAAAGCTCATCTTCTCTTTTTTGGAGGTCTTTTTCATAAAGGAGACGGATATAGATCAGAAGCAGGGCCGTAAGAAAGCTTACCAGGGGAAGACCAACAAGATAGGTCCGCCAGCTCTCATAGGAAACCTGTAAGGCAAGAAAAAGGATGAGAAAAAGACAGGAAAAGGCGATAAACCGGGCTTTTCTCCTCGAGGTCTTTCTTGCTTTCGATTGAAAAGAAAGGGGAATGGCCTTTAGCCCCCCATAAGTTGCGGCAAAGCAGCCGGCAAAGAAGGGGTAAAAGCGGGTGAGGTCTGAAAAGTAGATCCAGGAATAGGAAGTTTTGGAAAAATATCCCCAAAGCGTCATCCCCAGCTCAATAAGGATGATCACCATGGAAAAGCGGGCCATGCTTTTTCGAAAGCGAATGCTTTTTAAGCCGGCCATCATTTCCTTATCCCGGAAAGAAAAAAAGATCAAGCCGACCGCCAGCCCAAAAAGAAGATATTCATGAATCGCAATCGAAAGATACCAGGTATGGACAAAATAATGCCTGATAAATTTTGCTTCATAGGAGCCGCCAGTTGCGATCTCATACCAGTTGGTTACCGAACCCAGGGCAGCGGCAGCCTGCCGGGAAATATCAGTCAGATAATCGGTCTTGCCGAAGGAGCCGAGAAAAAGAACCAGTAAGACCATAAAAAAAAGGGAGGGATAAATCCGGTAAAAGCGCTTTTTGAAAAAGTCTTTGACCGAAGGATCCTTTTTCTTATCAATCTCATCGATCACGATAGAGGTCAGTAAATAGCCAGAAAGGCAGAATAAGACATCGACGCCGACAAAGCCTCCCGGGACCAGTTTTGGGTAAAAATGATAAACGATGATCGTCAAAAGGGCAAGCAGCCGCAGGGTATTTAAGTGTTTAATTCGCATTGTCTATGTACTCCAAGTCGCCGAAGCGACGATTATCTATATGGAAAACGGAAGGGAAAGGGTTTCAAAATCCATTCCGATCGTATAACTCTTTCTTCTTCTCCTATCTTAAATCATAATTGCCTTCTCTGGGGGAGCAAAAAAAAAGATTTTTTTTCGGAATGGGTGAAAGTGGGATAAAGGCTTTTCATTTTTGGCAAATTGAGGATCAAAAGGAAGGGTGCTCCCTTTTTTCCGGAAAAATTTTTGGAAAGACGCTCATGGGGTATAATATTTCTCAGTTCATTTTTGACGAAGGAAAGACCAACCCCCAGGGGAAAGAAAGGGACAATTTTATGCCATCGATGTACCTGGCGCTTTTTATTTTTGTGATGACCTACGCGGCGATGATTGCCCTGCCCAAATACCGGGCCCATACCGCCTTGATATCCGCTGGTCTGATGATTCTTTTTGGTTTTGTGCCCCTAGCGGAGGCCTTTCATGAAATCAACTGGAATGTGATGATGACCATAGCCGGAACCATGGGACTGGTCGCTATTTTTATTGAATCCATGATGCCAGCCCGCTTAGCCGACCGGATTATCGACAGGATGCCCGATGTCAAATGGGTCACCATCGCCATTTCCCTTTTCGCCGGTTTCATTTCGGCTTTTGTAGACAATGTCTCGACCGTTCTGATGGTCGCGCCAATTGCCATTGTCGTGTCAAAGAAGCTTGATTTTTCTCCGGTGAAGATGGTCATCGCCATTTCCATTGCCTCGAACCTTCAGGGGGCCGCAACCCTGGTTGGCGATACGACTTCCATCATGCTGGCGGGCTTTGCGGATCTTAACTTCATGGACTTTTTCTTTTTTCAGGGAAAACCGGGTCTTTTTTGGATCATTCAGATTGCCATGTTAGCCTCTACGGCCTTTCTCTATTTTTACATGAAAAGGGATAATAAAAAGGTCGAGGCTAGGAATTTGACTAAAGTCGAAGACTATTTTCCCAGCTGGATGCTTTTGGGGATGGTGCTGACCCTTGTTATTTGCTCTTTTATTGACCTGCCGGAAATTTTCTTTTTGCCCCATACAGCAAAAAACGCCACGGGCTATGTCTGCATGATCTTTTTGCTTTTGACCATCCTGGTCGAAGCAAAAAAAAACAGCTTTCAAAAGACCATGCATACGGTTCTCGCGGACCTGGATATCTTCACGCTCCTGCTTTTAGCGGGCCTTTTTATTGTGATCGCGGGCATTCGCAATGCCGGGGTCATTGATCAAGTGGCCAGGCTCTTTACCCGGGCAGGCGGAAAAAGCCCCTTCCTGATGTACACCCTTTTGGTGTGGGCTTCGGTTCTGTTCTCGGCCTTTATTGACAATATCCCTTATGTTGCCACGATGCTTCCGGTGGTAGCCGGCATTGCCGCCAACATGGGCATTGACCCGACGGTTCTTTATTTCGGCCTTCTTTCGGGCGCGACCTTAGGGGGAAACCTCACCCCGATTGGGGCCTCCGCGAATATTACCGGCATCGGGATGCTTCGAAAGGAAGGCTTTGAGGTTTCCAATAAAAGGTTCATGTCTATGTCTGTCCCCTACACGATGATTGCTGTCCTGGTGGGCTACCTTCTGATTTGGCGGTTTTTTGGTATCGGGTAAGGGAATTTCTGATTTGGACCTATCCGTTTGCTTTTGCGTCGAAAAAAATATCGGGAGGAGGAATCTTCCCGCACGGTTTTAAGGAGGAAAATATGGCTTATCACAATCCGGAAGAAAGCGATCGTTTTAAAATGATTTATGTGCTTGCGCTTGCCTTAGCAGCTTTGGCATTTATTCTCGTGAGCAAGTTTACCGCCGGCCTCTTTCAAAATCAGCCCGTCCAGGAGGAGGAATCACAGGAAGTATCCCTTTCCGAGTCGGTTTAACCCTAAGAACAGAAAGGAAAAGCCATGAGGAATGTCTACGAAAAAGCGCTGGATCTTCACAAAAAACTGAAGGGAAAGATTTCCACTGAGCTTAAGCTTCCCATCGAGTCCAGGGAGGATCTCTCCCTGGTTTATTCTCCCGGCGTGGCCGAGCCCTGCCGGGAAATTGTGAAAGATCCCTCATTACAATATGAATATACTTTTAAGGGCAATACCATTGCCGTGATTTCCAATGGAACGGCGGTGCTTGGCCTGGGTGATATCGGGCCGAAGGCGGCTCTTCCGGTGATGGAGGGAAAATGCGCCCTTTTTAAGCGCTTTGGCGGGGTCAACGCCGTTCCGATTGTCGTGGACGAAAAGGATCCGGATCGCTTTATCGAAATCGTCAAAGCGATTGCCCCGACCTTTGGGGGAATGAATCTGGAAGATATTAAAGCCCCGGAATGCATAAAGATTGAAGAAACTTTAAAAAAAGAATGTGATATTCCCGTCTTTCATGATGACCAACACGGGACCGCGATCGTTGTTACGGCAGGACTGATCAACGCCTTAAAGCTTGTTGGGAAAAGAGCGGAGGAGTGTACGGCGGTCATCTCCGGGGTAGGTGCCGCGGGCTCTTCCATCATCAAGATGATGAGGGGCATGGGAATTAGACGCATCTATGGCTTTAATTCCCGGGGCATTTTAAATCGAAAAGAAGCTTTGGCCTATACGAATCCCCTTTACCAGAGCCTTGCCCAGATCACCAACCCGGAGGGGGAGGACCTTTCCCTGGAAGAAGCGATGAAAAGGGCGGATATTTTTATTGGCGTTTCCGTCCCCGATAAGATTAATCAGGCCATGGTCAGGTCGATGAAAAAAGATCCGATTATTTTTGCCCTGGCGAATCCTCAGCCTGAGATTGGCTATGAAGAGGCGAAGGCTGCCGGCGCCCGGGTGGTGGGGACAGGCCGGTCAGATTACCCCAATCAGGTCAATAACGTCCTGGCTTTTCCCGGCCTTTTTCGCGGCGCCTTAGATGCCCGGGCGGAGGAAATCACGGAAAAGATGAAGAAAACCGCGGCCATGGCCCTGGCGGCCCTGATCCCTGAAAAAGACCTTCGGGACGATTATGTCATTCCCTCTCCCCTGGATCCCAGGGTCGGAGAAGCAGTGGCAAAGGCTGTCGCCCAATGCGCGAAGAAAGAGGAGAAGGCTAAGGGATAGGGCTTTATCTGACATCTTGACAAGAAAGATGATTCTGCTACACTATTTGTGTACAATTTCATATTGCTTAGGGGAGCCCACTTTGGCTGAGAAAGACCTCGCGTCTGACCCGTGAACTTGATCGGAGTAATTTCCGCGTAAGGACCAAGCAATCTTATGCATTCGCTCCGGCGGATGTATTTTTTTTCGCCTTGATTCGTCGCTCTTCGATCAGAAGAAAAGAAAGGAAGAAAAGATGAAACTTGAAGATCCCAAAATTTCCCAGGCGATCGTAGAAACCTATCACAAAAAGTTGATGGACATTATCTATTCGGACTGCGTAATTGTTGGCGGCGGCCCTTCGGGTCTGGTTGCGGCAAAAATTCTTGCCGATGCCGGGTACAAGGTCGTTGTCCTGGAGAGAAATCTCTTTTGCGGCGGTGGAATGTGGGGCGGCGGCATGATGTTCAATCAGGTGGTTATCCAGGATTCCGCGCTGAAAATTTTAGATAGGGAAGGTGTTCGCTATGAGCACTTCGCCGACAGCATGTACACAGCGGATTCCGTCGAGTGCATTTGCGCGCTCGCGGTCAACGCGATTCAGGCCGGCGCGAAAATCATGAATAACATTTCCTTTGAAGACACCATCATTAAAAACGACAAAATGGAAGGGCTGGTCATCAACTGGACCTGCGTATCCCGAGATCATATGATGGTCGACCCCATTATGATCGAATCCAAGGCCGTTTTGGATGCAACAGGGCACGAAGCGATGGTATGCAACAAGCTCGTTGCCAAAATGGGAAATGTCTTAAAAACGCCATCAGGCGGGATGGAAGGCGAAAAGCCCATGAACGCTGACCAGGGAGAACAGCAGGTCGTTGATAATACGCAGGAAGCCTATCCTGGACTATTCGTCTGCGGGATGGCTGCGAACGCTGCCTTTGGCGGACAGAGAATGGGCCCGGTCTTTGGCGGAATGCTTCTTTCCGGAGAGAAAGTCGCCAAGCAGATCATGGAAAAGATTGGGAAATAACTGCTGGATTCATTACAAAAAAAGATCATCAAAAAAGAAACGGTCTGGCCGATTGGCCAGGCCGTCTTTGATGGTCCAGGCCACACCCAGTTCAATCTGGGTCCCCAGGAAACAGACGAGGATGTAGACGAACGGGTAGGGCTTGAAGATTTTATCGCCGAAGAGGTAGCGGACCGCTGAAAAAAGAAAAAAGTCCGCACCCATAGTTTCCGCCTTCCGCACGTTTCTTCCAGGGATGGACCGAAAAGGCTGATATAATAAAAAGTACAGGAAGCAAAAAACGCTTCTCTTTAAGAGATGGAAGGAGGTACCCAATGCAAGAACTTATTGCCCGCAGACAATTTACTGAAAGCTATATTTGGCTGGATATTCTGTTCCTTTTTCTCTATGCCGGTCTTTTACTCTATAAAAAGAAAAAGACCAGTTTTTTTGTGGGCCTTCTTTTCGGCTTAGTTTATTTTGCTGTGGACTATGGTATCTTTCATCTGGCTTTAAACACCCGGTCTATTTCCCCAGGTCATAGTCTTTTTAAGGTTCTCCTCTGGATGTCCATGTCTTACGGCTTTACCAATTTTTCCTGGATCTGGCTGGCCATGGACCGGGATGAAAACCTTTTTGAATGGTCCTTTTTAATATTTTCCTGGTGGCTTGCGGCCCCACTGATCGCACGTCTTGTCGGCCCTTCCCAGCCCCCGATCCTAATCCAAAGGACGACCTCTTCCTATCACGGAGCCATGGCCATCATGCTTTTTCTCGGCTATTTGATTCTTATCCTTTACAACCTAAGGGAAAAAGAAAAGGCCCGCCGCCTGCCGATTCCCCGTCTCCTTTTTATTGGAATTCTGATTCAGTTTGCCTGGGAATTTGCCCTTCTTTTAGGAGGTATCCGGTCGGCTGGCTTCGCAAGCCTTTCTCAGAAGCTCCGCCCCCTCCTCATTAACTCTCTCCTGGAAACCAATTTAGGGATGCCCTATATCTATTTGATCTTTATTCATTTCACAGGAAAATGGACAGAAGATCTTCGCCGGCGAAACCCGCCCCTCACCTTTTCCCAGCGGGTGGAAGAGAATAACCGATCATAATAGTTTTTATTCTTAGCGGATAAAATCTTTGTTACCAGGCAATCTGTTTTATATTTTTATTAATTTTTTATTTCAGTGTTGAACATTATTTTTTGACAGTTTAAAAAAACAGTTTGAACCATTAGGTCAGATTTTTTTTCACTCTATCATTCTTTTTTTGAAAAAAACATAGCAAAAAACAATAGCACCAAAATGGTGACGAAAAGAGTTCAAACGGTGCGTGCATTATGATTTAAGATCGATTATCTTTGAGAAAAGTTAATTAAGTTATTCTATTTCAAAATTGATTGAACATGACTAGAGATGTAGAAACTAAAAAAAGTCCCTTGGGACAAAGGAGGATTCTATGAAAAAAAGTATGTATCATTGCTATTGTTCATTTCCAAGCGGTAGTTTTTATGCTTGGGCAAATGAACCTTATACAGTAAAACGATATGATTTTGAAACAGATACGTATTTTAGCACAACCAATTCAACTCGAAAGAACGCTCGTTACGAAATTGCAACAGGAGGAGGAAATTTTAATTACTACTGTACACTTTTGAATAAGAATCAGGGAGTCTCCATGACAGGAGCTATTTATCAGTCAGTTCCTTTTATTTGGCACTGAAAACCACGAAAATGATTATTGATGATTTAGGAAAACTGGAAAAGGAAGTTATTGAATTATGAAAAATCTTTTTAAAGTTTCTGCTGTATTGGCCCTTGTTCTAATATTGAGTGTATTTCTATTGCCTGTTTTGGCGACATCATCAAATTATTCATTTGATATGAGAAATACCATAGTTGACGGAAAAAAGAATAATGAATTTCATTATCTAGGCCCTGGGTATGCATATATTAGCGGAAGTCAATATGTATACGAGAGTGTGTATCCCGATGCGAACATAGAAAAGTTACACTTTACACTAGTCAAAAGTAATTTTGGATTTGATACGACAATTGGAACGATAACAGCAGACAATAATTCTTCCATATCAGGTAGTTATGGAAAAGTAGAGGACGGAAAATATTACCTCCAAATCTGGAAAGCTAACAGAGACTGGCACCACACTCGAGGCTCAGGCACACTAAGTAATTAAAGAATAAATTGGAAAGCGATCAACGATGATAATCAGTACAGGTTTATTTACCACTTTAATTATTGCGGTGCCATTCATAGCCTATGTAATTTATAGCATAGGCTATAAAAAAAATAGAAACATAGCCAGGTATGTTTTCCTTTTTTTGCTATTCATCTATCTGATTTTTCTAGTGAAATATGCGATATTTCCTATATACTTGGATAGCGAAATAAATGAAATCATGGGTTCGAAATTGCCTATTTCTGATCTAATCAAAAAACATGTGAATGTCATACCTCTATTTCGGGGGTTGTATGTCCAGGATTTTTTCCTCAACATTATCATGACTATGCCGATTGGCTTTCTCATTCCTTGTTTGAAGGATGGGCTTAATACAAGAAAGATGGTTAAGGTTGGCTTATTTATCGGAATTGGGATCGAGATGTTTCAATTTATTATTATGCTTGTACAAGGGTTTACATTTAGAGACATCAATATAAATGATGTTATTGCAAACGTGATTGGCGTTAGCTTGGGATATAAAATTTTTATTTTTGCTCTCTCTATTTGTTATAAAACATTTAAACAAACAAAGTGCAAACAAATTGATAGACTGGGAAAATATATATTAAAAATGAATAGAAATATTTTACACGATTATAGCGATAGCATTTAAAAATTGCGATAGCACCGAACTGGTGACGGCGAGATCTAAAAAGGTGCGTGCATTACGCTTTAAAAAATCTTACAATTAAATTGGGTTCAGTAAACTTTTTTTTCTCTTTCGTTATTGGCTGAAGATGATAAGGTGGAGAAGTAAATGGAATTTGGTGAACAGTTGCGAAAGGCTCGCGAAGACAAGGGAATGACCCAGCAAAACCTTGCGGATAAAATCTTTGTTACCAGGCAATCTGTATCCAGATGGGAACGCGGGGAACGGTACCCGGATTTACTAATGATAAAAAAAATATCTGGTATTTTAGGTATCAACATAGATGAGCTTTTGTCAGAAGAAGATCTAACACCGGTATCTGAAAAAAGTCCGGCTATGAAGAATAGGCTGGAAACGAATCGATTCACTGCGCTTTATGTTTCAATTTGTATTTGCTATTTTGTTGTAGTAGTTGAATTATTCCTCAACATAAAAAATTTTGGTCAACTTACTAGCAAAAGGGAATTTTTCATTCAAGGAACTCAAGCCTTGCGGTGCATAGTTGAAACATTGGCTTTCTTCTATGGTGGCTTTTGTGTTATTCATAATCTTTTAAATCCAAAAAAAGAAGGAATTATTGCAGTTTCTTTTTGGGCCATGGAGGGATTGTTGGACTTTGTACAGGGAATGTATTCAAATTGGCAGTTTTCATTTCTATCGATTCATTTTATTCTCGTAGAAATATTTGCAGCCATCGCCACTTATTACCTTTTTATAAAAAATAGCAAAAATCAGATTTGGCATAAGTTAGTATTTTCGACTGTTTTATTTGGGATATTTAGGGCACTCTTTACTTTTACTATGAATGTCCTTTATGCAAGTGCTTATATATCTACAATGACGATTGTAGCGTTATTATTAAAAATTGGCGTTTTTTCAACGATATTCTTGCAAACTATGATTATTTGCAAAAGCAGAGGCATTAATAATGAAAGACACAAATGATAAGGGTTGAGTTAGGAGGTGAGGTTGATAATAATATTGGTCTTTTCAAGAGATATTTTATTAGTAAGCTCATTATTCTAAATGCATTCAAATCGATGGTTATTTACGATATTAAGGAGAAGACTTATGAAAAATTTGATTATAAAGAAATTAATTTTAAATATGGTGGTTTTATTCGTAACTTTGTTCGTTTTATCTAGTTCTAGTGCAGTTTTTGCAGCTGAGACAAATGTGACTTCTTACGAACAAATACTTAGTTCAGCAAATGAAAAATATGGATTAAATTTGGGCTATGTTCCCGTGGATGAAAATAATATTTCTTTGGAAGATTATAGGATAATGACTGAACAATTTGCCTTTGAACAACGTAATCTTCTAAATTATATTGAATCCCGAAGAACTTTTATTTCCTCAACGCGATTAGATAGGATGAACGGAGCCGTGAAGACAAGAACAAAAGATGTGTGGGAAATAGGAAAGTACTTTTCTATCACAGCAACGTATACATTGTACAATAACCAAACGATCAGTAAATGTCGAAATGCGTCCATTAACTCTAAACCCCTAGCAGGAATGACAAACACATACCTTACAAATGTGTCAGCACCAAGATATGGCTTAATTGATAGCGGAAGGACATCGACAGTACAATACACAGCCACGATTCATTTTGATAAGGTCAGCTATAATAATTCCACTATTTATACAGAATTTTATTATGATGATTGATAATATTTTACTACGGCAATCTGTTTGATACTTTTGTCAATAAAGATTTTTTACAGTGTTGAACATAATTTTTTGCATTAAAAAAACGGTTTGGTCCATTTACCAGGTCGTTTTTTTTACTTTATCAAGTTTTATTGAAAAAAAGCATGGAAAAACACAATAGCACCGAAATGGTGACAGAAGAAGTTTAAATGGTACGTGCATTATGCTTTCAAACCTGCTACTTTAACTATAAAGAGTATAGTTTTTATTGCTATTTGCTCGAGGTGATGAAATAAGGAGGTGGTTATGGACAAACTAACAAGGAGCATTCTCATCTTGCTTTGCCTTCCAGCGATTATATTAGGAGGGAAAATGGCTTCCATTTTTAGCAAATACGGAAGTGAAAAATTGGATTTCTTCGTTTATTCAGGGCTTTCTCTTCTGTTCGGTGTATCTGCGATTGCTCTTATTCTTTTTTCATTTCCATTAGTAGATAAGCTAGGCGAAGCTTGGAGAATCACCCAAATAACAGATTCATTTTGCATCGGATTTATCATTTCTTCTGCCGGAGATTGGTTGAAGTTTAGCCAACAAAGAAAAAAAAATAATAATAAGGAGGATAAAAGAAATGAATAAGAAAGAATTAATCAATCGCTATTTTATATTGACCTTAGCTATGATCATTGTTGTTTCGTCAGTATTCGTCAACGTAACGGTTGCTTCAGCTGATCAAATAGCACCTGTTCAAATTTCTGAAAAAAAAGCATTGGATGGTGAATATGTGCCCTTTGGAAAAATTGAGGGTCCGAGTCCATATTTTGGGAACCCTTCAGACTATACAGTGTATCAGAGGACAAGAAGTGGAAATGTGGGAACAGAAAGAAAAATTGCTTCCATGTCCATAACAGTACTTGGAGCACTCCTCGATGCTTATACAGGGGGACAAGGTGGCAGAGTAGCTACTGATGCAATAAATCTGGCATTAGATCTGGGATCAAATTCGGATGCCATGTACTATGTGGAAACAGTTTATGGAAATAAAGATGCACCTCAATTATATCATAAATATGTTCGACGTTGGTACTTGGATGCCGCCCATCAGTATTATGTAGATACAACCGTTTCTTATGATGCGTTTGTATAAAAGTTATTAGCATCTTATTCAGAAGAAGTAAATTGGCTAAACTTTTCTAACCAATATTTCAAGATGCTTATAATACAATAAAAAGGATTGAAAGGTCTGATTAATCAGATCTTCCAATCCTTTTTTTATTTGCCTTCAAAAACCCTGACAAAAAAACCGTGGCTGCGCTTTCATAGGAAAAGGTTGGCGTTTTGCCAGGGTCCGGACCCTGGCAGACCTCGGTCGAGTCCCGCTCCGGCCGGTTTTTTTGGGTTAAGCTCCCAGTTTCAGAAGGAGCCACCCGTGGGTGGCTCCTTACCCTGTCCGGGACTTTTGGTTCAGCCCCTGATATAATGAAAATCAAAAGGAAATCCAGTATTTTCAAAAAGCTTGACAGGAGTTTTAAGAATGGACCGAAAAGTTAGAATCCATCTTCCCGCCCTCCTTGGCCAGGAAGATGAAGGAATGAACCCTTGCAAGGAAATTTCCTTTGAAGACGGGGCCACTTATGAAGACCTGGCGGCTCCTTTTATGGAGGAAACAAAAGCCATTCTCCTTCTGGCCCGGATCGGGGAAAGGCTCTACGAATTGGGAGAAAAGGTGGAAGCAGATACTCAGGAAATCACCTACCTGGATACGGCCGATCCGGCTGCCCAAAGGGCCTATATGCGGACGCTGGCCTTTTTGTTCATCGCCGCCCTGGCCCAATGCCTTCCCCATGGCCGGGCAGTCATCGGCCATTCCATTTCTGGCGGTCTTTATGTCCAGGTCCGGGAAGGGGAGAAGAAAATCATCGTGGATTCCCGACTGAGAAATCAGTGCGATCGGGTCATGAGAAGGATGATCCGGGAAAACCGGGCTATTCATCGGATTGAAATGAGCCGGGAAGCGGCCATTCAATTTTTCCGAACAAAGGGAAGAGACGATAAGGTTAGCCTTCTTCCCTATCAGGAAGAAGATCCGGTCTTTGTCTACGAGCTGGACGGGTATTATGATTCTTTCTATGGCCCCATGGCGCCATCAGCTGCCTATGTCGGAGATTTTCAGCTGATCCTTTTTGACGATGGGATTGTTCTGATGGGCTTGGAAGGAAATTCCAAGCGCATCTTAAGAAACTTTAAACCCCAGCCCAAGCTTTCCTACACGTACCGGGAAGAAGAGGCCTGGGCTGAACTTCAAGGGATCCATAAAGTCAGCGACCTTAACCGGACGATTCGCCATGGGGAGATTGGAGACGTTGTCCGGATGACGGAGGCCCTTCAAAACCACCGGATCATGGAAGTGGCGGAGGAAATCAACCGAAAAAACAAAAGGCTCGTTTTGATTGCGGCCCCGTCTTCATCGGGAAAAACCTCCTTTGCTTACAAGCTTTCGACGAGTCTTCGGGTGATGGGCTGGCGCCCTTTGAAAATTTCCCTGGACGACTATTTTTTCAGTCGGGAAGACACCCCCGTCGGCCCCGATGGGAGAAAAGATTTTGAAGGGATTAGTGCGATAGATGTCGAAAAATTCAACGAAGATCTCTCGGATCTTTTGGCGGGAAAAAGAGTCGAGCGTATTCGCTATGATTTTGTTGAGGGAAAAAGAGTCCATACAGGAGAATATGAAAGCCTTTTTTTAAGCTCTCCTCTGATTATTGAAGGCATTCATGCCCTCAATCCCCGGCTCATTCAGGGGATTGAGGACGATCTCAAATACAAGATTTTTCTTTCCGTGACAACGCAGATCCGCATTGATGACCACAACCGCATCTCGACAACGGACCTTCGTCTCCTCCGCCGGATTGCCCGGGATAAGGAAACTCGGGGGATCAGCCCCAGAAAAACCATTCTCCATTGGCCATGGGTATTAAAGGGAGAAAAGAGGAATATTTTTCCCTTTGAAGAAGAGGCGGATCTTCTCTTTAACTCCGCTTTTATCTATGAAATTGCGGCATTAAAACCCATCGTCTATCCGGAACTTCAAGCGATTGGAAGATCAGATCCGGCCTACCTAGAAGCCAAAAGGCTCCTGAATTTTCTTCAGTATTTTCTTCCCATGGAAGATACGTCGGACATTGTCAATACCTCCATCCTCCGGGAATTTATTGGGGGGAGCAAAATTGTCAGCTAATATTGCCCTTGAATATGGCCAGCTTGCAAAAAGCTCAGAAAATGAAGGGAAAACGTTTTGACCCGGCCTTTTGCTTACGGTATAATGAGAGTTCACAAGCGATGATTCCATTCTCGAGACAGGAGAGGATGGGCAAAGGTTGTTCATGAAAATAGACGCCAGCGATCAAGCTGACCAGCAAAAAAAGAAATGTAGGAAAGATGATGAAATATCCATATAAAACAAGAGAGGGCGGGGCAACCGTCACCGTTTTTGTACCCTATGACTGCGGAAATCACTGCCCTTTTTGCATTAACAAGGGAGAATATGCCGATACTTCTCGCTTTGACTTAGATGCGATTGTCCAATCCATGAAGGAAATGGACGCCATTACTCCAACCTGTGACTTTGTCTTTACCGGAGGCGAGCCCTTTTCCAACCGTAAGTCTCTTCAGGTGATGCTGGATGTTCTTCCTCCAACCCATAATATTTATATCAATACGACCCTTCCTGTTTTTGAGGGGCAGAGCGAAGAAGATATCCTGGCTTTCGTGGAAAAGAATAAGGAAAAAATCACCTGCATAAATGTTTCCCGGCATTTAAGGCAATATGTTGAAGAATCGCCAGATTCTCTGATTGCCGCTCTCCCGGTCCGCAAGCGGGTTAACTGTGTGCTTTTCGGGGGCTATGACGCGGGAAAAATTCCGGCCTACCTTGAAAGATGGCATAAGTATCATATCCCCGTCCAGTTTCGCTATGATTACACGGAAACGACTCCGGAAAATCTCTATCGCGTTGAGAAGGATCCCATTTTTAATGATCTTTCCGCGCTTGCGGATTATCAGGGGGTAACCGGCTGCCGAATGAGAAATGGTTATCATTATGATTATCGGGGGCTGGAAATTACCTATCACCGGACCCTTCCCTACAGCACAATCCTGGAAAGAGACAGCGAGGACGGAATATTTTACGCCATCCTCTATGACATCATCATTAAGCAAAATGGGGAAATTCGCTCCGATTGGGATGACCGGGTGATGAATAATCTTCTGGATTTAGATGCATACCGAAAGGTCAAGTTTGAACCCTATGATCTTCATGTGATCGAAGAAAAAAGGTCGGCGCCAAAAGTTCCGGCCATGGCTTAGGAAAAGTTGATCTTTTGCGGAGGACTCTGACCCTTAACCGTTTTGATCTCCTCTGAGAAGTTTTTGATCCTCTATTTCAATAATTAAAGACGGTCTGGCCTATTCGGCCCGGCCGTTTTTTTGAAGGAAAAACGAAAAATAATAGATTAAAAAGATTATTATTTCAATGAAGAGGGTAAAAAAATAAATACTAAAACTGTCCCGCGTAATTTCGTTTTTGTACTTCTGAGCCAGCCCATCGCCTCTTCGCGGCAAAGACCTTTGGTCTTGATCCGCATTTTAACCGCCCCAAAAGGAGGTGCTTATGAATTATCAGGAGATTTATCAAAAAAAGCGTATGACCCCGGAAGAGGTCGCCAGTCAGTTCAAGTCAGGAGACCTTTGTGTTTCCAACGGACAGGTTACAGAGCCGGTGAAAATTCTAAATGCCCTGGCAGAGCGGGCTTTAAAGGAAGATTTAAAGGATATTCGTCACTATATCCTCCTTCCCCTTCGCAACCAGCGGTATTTGGCCAGTGAAATGGATGGGCATATTCGCCATATTTCCCATTTTGTCTCCGGCTTTGACCGGGAAAGCATCTGGGTGGATCAAAACGATTACCTTCCGGCCCATTACAGCCAGGTTCCGGTCATTTGGAAAAATGTCTTTCCCGCGCCGGATGTGTTTTATTGTACGGTTTCCCCCATGGATAAACATGGATTTTTTTCCTGTGGAACCGCGGGAGATTTAAGTGAGGTGAGGAGGCGGGCAAAAAAGATCTTCCTGGAAGTCAACTCGACCATGCCCAGAACGTTCGGGTCTTCCATTCATATCAGTGAGGTGGATGGACTGATTGAAAATGACGAACCGATTACCACGGTTCCCGCCCCGAAAATCACCGAAGAAGACCGGATGATTGGAGAGCTGATCGCTGAGGAAATTGAGGACGGAGCCACGATCCAGCTTGGCATTGGAGCCATCCCGAATGCTGTGGCCCAAGCGCTGATGGATAAAAGGCACCTGGGGGTCCACAGTGAGATGTTCTGCGATTCCATGGTGGACCTATTTGAAGCCGGTGTCATTGATAACTCAAAAAAGAAGATTCATCCCGGAAAATTTACGGTCACCTTTACCTTCGGTCAGCGTTCAACCTATGATTTTCTCGATGACAATCCCTGTGTTGAATTTCTTCCCGTTGACTATGTGAACGATCCCAAAGTGATCTGCCAGAATGACAACGTCATCTCCATCAATTCCTGTATGGAGGTGGATCTTTTTGGCCAGGTTTGTTCCGAAAGTATGGGACCGAAGACCTACAGCGGGGTCGGCGGCCAGGTGGACTTCATCCGCGGCGCCATGGATTCAAAAGGCGGAAAATCCTTTTTGGCCTTCAAGTCAACGGCGGGAAAGGGAAAAATTTCAAAAATCAAGGGTCTCTTAACCCCTGGTTCCATCGTCTCTACGACCCGAAATGACGTGGACTTTATTGTTACAGAATTCGGAAAAGTTCGTTTGAGGGGCCTCCCCACCCAGGAAAGAGCAAAAAAGCTCATCAGCATCGCCCATCCGGATTTTCGTGACCAGCTGGAAGAGGAAGCGAGAGAACTGCATCTTTTACGCTAAAAAGGCTTAAAAGATGAAAAACCAGCGCCTGACCCCGGCGTTTCGTTACCCGCAGGAGATGTTTTTTCCGGTCCAAAGAAGATCCCGCTGCCGGATCGGCTGGAAAGGAGGGCTTAAGCCTCCTTCCTTCCCTCTGCTGCCCTGCTAAAAGCTCAGCTTTGCTCGAAATGGGCAAAGTTTGCGAAAGAAAATAAAGAAAAAAGTGATATAATGATAAATCACATTGTAGGGCATAGCTAGAGGAAAAGCCTTGAATAAGAGGGAGGGTCACCATGAAAAAATACAACGTTGCAGTCTGTGGCGCCACAGGATTAGTTGGCCGCACGATGCTGGAAGTTTTAGAAGAGCAAAATTTCCCCGTGAACCAACTCTTTCCGATTGCCTCGAAAAGATCCGTTGGAAAAAAGCTGCCTTTCCAAGGCAGAGATTGGACCGTTACGGAACTGACAGAAGAATCTTTTGATCAAGACATTGACATTGCCCTTTTTTCCTGCGGGGCGACCCTGAGCAAGAAATTTGCCCCCATTGCCGCGGAGAAAGGAATTTTAGTCATTGATAACTCCTCGGCATGGCGGATGACGGTAGGGATTCCCCTGATCGTGCCGGAGGTCAATCCAGAAGATTTTCGTATGCCCGGAATCATTGCCAATCCGAATTGCTCCACCATCCAGTGCATGTCG
>CABTZP010000018.1 GCA_902489375.1 uncultured Tissierellia bacterium
AAAAAAAAAAAAAAAAAAAAGGGGGGGGCGGCCAACCCCCCCCCCCTCTTTTTGATCTTCTTCTTGATTTTCACCGTGTCCGGTTATTTCGCCGGATTTACCTTGGCATCACCGGAAAGATTCTTTTCGATTTTGGGCTCGCCTACATATTCAACGAGGGTTTTTCCATCCGCGTTGACCTGAAGTTTCTTTTCCGCGTTAATGACCAGATGAGAATCTCCGTTGGAATCAACCACCACGTCTTTTGCTTTAAAGTCTTTTAAATCCATCCTGCTGTTTCCGTTGGCCTCAACATGAAGGTCATCACAAAGGCCAACAAAACGTAAGTCATGTTCTCCCGCCAGGGAAACCACCATCTCCTTAGCCTTGGCTTTTACCGTACCCACACTTTCTCCATCAAACATGACGGTAAAGCTGTCGGTTTCTCCCCGGTCAAGATTGAGGGTGATTCCGCCCACGATGCGAAGCTCCTTAAGCCCGGCGCCAAGGGAAATAGTTCCTTTAAAATCATCCGCCAAGGTTAAGGAAAAATCGCCTTCATCACCGGAAACCAGCTTTGGCCCCTCCACGGAGGTCATGACTTTTTCTTCCTGAGCCGGGTTATAAACCACAATCACATCCCCCTGGGTTCCCTTTTCACGTTTGCCCGAACGGATGGTCAGGGTGTAGGCTTCCGCATTGACCTGGTCCTTTTGAGGAACATACTCTTCTGATGCTTCCTTCGGGGTTTCAGCCTTTTCCCCAGACTCCTCTGTCGCTATTTTTCCATCCTGGCTGGCCTGGACACTTTCTGAAAGCTCTTTGGATTGATCCTCGGTCTTCCCTCCGGATTTATCTCCACAGGCAGTTAAAATGAAGGCTAAAGCTGCAAGATAGCTGACCGTACGAATCAAAGATTTTTTCTTCATAGTTTTCTCCTTTACATCTCCTTCTTACATTTTATTGAAAAGCGAAAGATCAGGATCTTTCTTACCACCTAACCTGTCTTTTAATTATAGTGGATAAGAGGAAAATAAAAAAGGTCCTCTGCGATCTTGAGGACCTTAAGATGAAAAACCTGAGCAATCCGATTTCTTCTGTTTTTTCCTATGCTTTTTTACAGACTTCGCTCGTCTTTTTTCTGGCTTCTTTTCCCTCGTTCCAAAGTTGATCGGCCCTGGGCTGCCAATTTTTCGCGTAATCAACCGTCTTATCGCACAGATGATCCGCTGATTCCGGAGATAAGGGGTCCGTGGAGATCGCGTGGGTCTCTTTGACCATTTTTCTTAAAAATTCCGGATTTTCCAGCATCGGACAAGGCTGGAGCATATTTTTATTGAAGGGCTGCTGATCATGATAAGCCATAAAGAGGGGGCTTTGCAGACATTCAACCAGGCTCATCTCATGAATGTTAGCAGTGGAATAGTGGATGAAAACGCAGGGATCCACATCACCTTTGGCATTAATGTGAAGATAATTGCGCCCGCCGGCAATACATCCCCCAACGTACTGGGCGTCATTTTGGAAGTCAATCGCGAAGATCGGCTTGTTGGCCCGGACCCAGCGGATCCAGTGATAGACCTTTTCCCGCTGATCGGGATTGACCAACAGCTCTACGCTGGCATCGTTACCCACGGGCATGTAATGGAAGAACCAGGCGAATTTAGACCCCCAGTCAAGAAGATCATCCACATATTTTTCTGTGCAGATGGTATCGTAATTTTGACTGGTATAGCAGGAGGAGGTGCCGAAAGGCAGGTGGTTATCCTTTAAAATTTTCATCCCTCTCATCACTTTTTGGAAAGTTCCCTTGCCTCGGCGGGCATCCGTCGTCATTTCGTTGCCCTCCACGCTGATGGCCGGAACAAAATTCTTAACTTCCAGCATCTGATCGGCAAAATCCTGATCAATCAGGGTCGCATTCGTAAAGGCGAGGAACATACAGTCCTGGTGCTTCCGGCAAAGGCGGAAAAGATCGTCTTTGCGGACGGTGGGTTCTCCGCCTGTATAGATATACATATAGACCCCGATCTTTTTTCCCTGCTCAATAATCTCATCCATGTCTTCATAGCTCAGATTGAGCCGATTCCCATATTCCGCCGCCCAGCAGCCAATACACTGAAGGTTGCAGGCGGAAGTAGGATCCATTAATATTGCCCAGGGAATGTTGCACTGGTACTTTTCTCGGGCTTGCATTCTCTTCTTTTCCGAATCGATCACGGCATTAAGGAAAAAATTGACAAAAAAGTGCTTTAAAAATTCATGGTCAATGTCCCGGCAAAGCCCCATGATCATCTGATAATAGTTGTTTTCGGGGTCCTCTAAAATTGTGCGAATCAAGGCGCGCTGACTTTGATATCCATCCGGCCCATTGCCAGAGAAACGATCCACCCAGTCTAGCAATTGAAGGGCCCGATTTTCTGGATCCTTTAAAACATAATCCATTAACACTTCCAGACTACCCTTGGCTACACTGTCCTTAAAACCCATATTAACCTCTTTTCTGTTAACGGTTTAAATGAACGATACGCTTTTTCCCCTATAAGTGTATAAAAGCGATTCCGCTCGTCCAATAGACAATGTATAAAGCTTGTCCTAATCCCGCTTATGGGACAGGCTTCTGTTTTTCTCAGCGAAAGCCTTGAGTGAAGCGTCAATCGAAACTTGAATTAAAAGGTAATAATCTTCAATACTCTCCCGTCTTTGTTTGGGCATCCCCTTCTCCAGCCATTCGAAAAATAAGCCGATGAACACCCAGGTAAAAGAATCCGTGATGAACTTTCTTTCTTCGGGAAGAATTTCCTTGGATAAGGGCGCGTTTTCGATGATTTTCTTAATCTGTTCATGAATCCAGGGCCGAATAATCCCTTCATAGTAATAACGATATTTCGGATTATACGAATGAAGAAAAGTGATTCGATTCTCTGAGAGATGGTCAAATAGTTTTTCAATTTTGGTGATTAAGGGATCCTCCGCATCAAAAATCAGGTGTTCGCTAAGAAGTCCATAACGCCTTTTTAAAATCCACTCCAAAAGATCAAAAATATCCGTGAAGTGATAATAAAAAGTTTGTCGGTTAAAGCCCGACTGGTCCACAATCTCCTGAATCGTAATCTTCTCAATCGGCTTTTCTTTTAACAAGCTGACAAGGGAATCGGCCAAAATCATTTTTGTGTCCAAAGATGCCATTCCACCCTCCTGTACATCAGCAAAATAGGATTCTTAATAATGTAAATACCCAAAAGTCTTCCCTGTTAATAATTATTAACAAAAAGACAGAAAAAACTATGCCTGCTTCGTTTTCTCCTGGTTCCTTGCGTATTCAAAAAGAAACTGCTGGACCACCCCCTGATAGGGGGAAAATTTTTCCAGGTCCAATTTTCCCTGATAATGGTCATCCAAAACCCGGTTGATCCAAACGTCCCGAGGAAAGGCACTAAGCCGGTGGAAACCATAGAGCATGACACAGGAAGCGACTTTTTCTCCCACCCCGTATAGGGATAAGAGCCGGTCTTTGAGCTCCTGGTCAGAAAGATGCGTAAGGCTTTTTAGGTCCACTTTTCCAGAAGCGGCCTCCTCCGCCAAACGGCGAAGATATTTTTCCCGGTATCCAAGGCGCAGGCCCGCCCAGTCTGCGTCTGTAAAGCCAGCCAACTCTTCCGGCCCGGGGAAGGCATAGAGTTCTTTTAAAAAAAAGCCGTCTTGTCGATGATCCTCCATGAGCTTATCTTCGGCTGTAAGAAAAATTTTCTTTCCTCCTGCCCGGCATAAGGCATCCACCGCTTTTTTGATGGCGGGGGTGTTTTTTCTTTGAGAAAGGATGAAGCTGACCAGACATTCCCAGGGATCCTGGCGAAGGATTCGAATTCCCTTCCCCGCATGGAAGGCCGATAGGAGATAGGGATCTTCCGCCTGAAGAATCCTTTCTTCAATCCGGGAATAGTCCATATCTAGGTCAAAGTAGGGGGTCCAGATCGCATCAAACTCTTCCTGACTGGTATAAAAACCGCTTTGCCCGTCTGGAAGGATCTCCATCATGACGGCTCGGTTTCCCGCGGCCAGGACATATTTTTCTTTTCCCGCGGGATAAAAACGGAAGGCCTGGCCGCTTTTCGTGATTTTATTGAGATCAAAATGGCTTCCCAGCTCCTGAATCACCATGTCCTATCCCCCTCTCCCCCTGGACCTTTTCCCGGCAAAAGCAATTAAAATGGCTTTTTCTTTTAAGAAAATACCCTTTTTCTTTTCCCCTATCTCTTGACAAATCTTTTTTTATCTGTACTATTTACATTAGTATAGATGATGTTGAGGGCGCCGGAAAGAAATCTCTTTGCCTTCCGGTGATCCCCATCCGGACAAATCGACCGGATTGAAAATGAAAAAGGAGAAAAGGAGGATACGATGTTTTCCATTGATCCGGGGAATAAAGATCCCCTATATAAGCAAATCATCGATCAGTTTTTCTTCCTGGCCGCCAAAGAAATGATTCAAGATGGCGATCAGCTCCCGTCCATTCGGGAATTGGCAGAAAAATTGGGCATCAATCCCAATACCGTTGCCCGGTCTTATCAGGAATTAGAAAGACTGGGCTATATCGTAACGATTCCAAAAAAAGGAACTTATGTTTCCGGCGGAAATCCTCAACGGCTCATTGCGCAGCAGGCTAAAGAAGCCCTGACCAATTGGTTTGAAAAATATCTGAGCCTGGGCATTCTTCCCCAAACCTTAAAAGAGATCAGCGAGGAGGTCATTCATGCTTAAAATTGAACATTTGTCCAAAGACTTTGACGGTTTTCCCGTCCTGATCGATCTAAACTGGACGATCCCGGATCAAAAGATTGTGGGCCTGATTGGGGCCAACGGATCGGGAAAATCAACCCTTCTCCGCTGCCTTTCCGGCGTTTATGTCCCCAGCCAGGGCATCCTGCGCTATGATGATAAGCCCCTTTCCGAAAGCCGTGAAAGGCTCATGTCCATCCCCGATGAGCCCTTTTACGTCTCCCGCTTTTCCACCCGGGAAATGACCCTGTTCTACAAGTCATTTTATAAGACCTTCTCGGACGAATCCTATCAGAAACTCTTAACGGCTTTCCATTTCGATGAAAATAAACCCATCCACCAGCTTTCCAAGGGACTGAAAAGGCAGTCCGCCATCATTTTGGGTCTAAGCTGTATGCCCAGGCTAATCACCATGGATGAGTCCTTTGACGGCCTGGATCCCCGGATGAGACTGACGTTAAAAAGAGAATTAATCCGACGGGTCAGTGAGGAAGGATGCTCCATTATTATCTCTTCTCATAACATTCGCGAACTAGAGGATATTTGTGATGAAATGGCCCTTTTGGAGAATCATTCGATTGCCTTTACCAAGACCCTTGAGGAGCTAAACAGCAACTATCACAAGGTTCAGCTAGGCTATGAGGAAAGCCCGGATCCTTCTTTATTTAAAGAGCTGAATCTTCTGAACCTGGAAATCACGAACCGGATCGCAACCGTAATCTATAAGGGCGATGAAACCATGGAAAAAATTCAGGAAACCAAGCCCCTTTTGATCAACCCCCTTCCTCTTTCCATGGAGGAAATCTTTGTCGCAGAGATGGAGGAAACCCATGAATAAAAAACTATATTTTCGCCAACTGATCCGCCAGTACAAGCCTTTTCTCCTCTTAAGTTTTTTCCTGTCCATGGCGGAGCCGATGATCCTTTTAACCCAAAAACAGGCTCTTTTGGAAGAAGCGAAGGCCCGTCTTTCCATGGGGAATATGGATCTCTTTACCCCGATCCACACCCTGACCTATCTGACGGTCATTTCCTGCATTTTGGCCGTGATTATCCCCTTTATTGTCTTCCATTTTCTCTATAAGAAGGCGGATCTGGATAACTACTATTCCATGCCGGTGAAAAGAGAATCTCTGTTTCGGGCACATTTCTGGTTTGGCTGGGGCGTGCTCGTCGCTCTGCCCCTTCTTCTTTCCGTCCTCTTCCGCTATGGCATTCTCTATTCCTACCTCCATGCCCTTCTCCCCAATGGTCTGGGCTTTACCGCGGTTTTTGTACGGATCTTGATCCTGATCCTCGGCAGTCTTGTCCTTTATCTTTTCACCTGTCTTTCCGTGTTTTGCACCACCAACCTCTTTAACGGATTGATTTACGCCGGGGCTATTCACACCTTCTTACCCTTCTTAACCTTTCTTATTGAGCAGGTTTCGAAAAGCCGAGTGGGCTATCTTTCGCCCATGGAGTCAGCTGGTCTCAAAGCCTATGAGCTGATCAACTTTATCAGCGGTTATGCGAGCTATTTAAACGACAAAGATGGCGGCCTTGTCCTTCCGGTCATCATTTTCTGGTTTTTCCTGGCCATCCCCCTGTTCTTCCTCGTTCAAAAGCTCTTTGCGGACCGGCGGGCGGAGAGGGTAAATGCTTCCTTTATGTATCGGAGGTTCTATCCTGCCGTCATTGGGATTTATGGGGTGACCTTCCTTACCCAGCTTTTAACCAGCGCCTTGTTCAGCAAAATTCACCAGATCGAAGGTGTCTACTCCACTTACAATCACTATGGAATGGCCACTGAAATCCTTCAGATCTTCCTCACGGGGCTCATTTTATATTTTATTGTCCAGCTGGTCCGATATCATGGCAAGCCGCCCCTGGTAAAAAAGCTAGGCGTTTACCTGGTCCTCTTTGCCCTTTCCTTCGCATTCGCTTCCGGGCTGACCGGTCCTGTCCGCAGGCATATTAGCTTCAAGCAGCCGAATCCTTCAAAGGTAAAATGGGTCATGGTAAGAAATGTCAGCAGTGATGACTCCCAATTTTTATACTATCTCGATCATCCGGATGAATATGATCCCGCCAACTTTAAAGACAATGTGGAGATGAAAGAGATCTATAAATTACGACCGGACGATCCTGATCCTCGGCCAAAATCCATTGATCAATACATTCTTCCGGAAAAACATCTGGGCGCCCCCGTCCCTTCCACCGAAGTGGGCCAGACCATCCGCTATGAGGAGGCTCTCTTCAGCGAGGAGGAGGTGAAAAAAACGATCATGGACCTTGAAAAAGAAACCATTCAAAACATCATGAACGGAAAGGCCAAGGAATTTTTAGTCGAAATTCCCTGTCAGCCCGGAGACGTTCGCTCTTATGACGGACCCTTTATTGAAATGGACGCTTCAAAAAGGGAGGACGGAAAATGCTATACGTCCAGGCAGATCATCATTCAGTTGATCTATCTGGATAAAGATAAAAAGGTCCTCATGGAAAAAGAGCTGCCCGTCTTTAAGGCCGATCGCCAAATAGTTCGACAGCTCATGAATGATAAATTATTCGATACCAAAGGAGTCCTGGTGAAGGCCGGGGACCGGTAAATTACCGGCCGCCGCCCCCTGACCCGCCTCCGGAAAAACCGCCTCCGCCGCCAAAAGAGCCCATTCCGCCTCCGCCGCTGGAGGCGGAAGAAGCGGCGCTTCGCGAATGGACGGCTTGATTATAGCCCGTGTGGGAGATGGCGTTAAGCATATAATATGTAGTCCAAAAATCCCTGCCCCCGTAATTGGCTTCGAAGCGTTCGAAGTAGCGGGGGTTCATTTCTTTAAACTCTTTGGCCACTTCATCGGCGATTCCATAGAGTGCGGCGAAAATAAGATAGGAATCCCAGAGGGCGACCTCTTTTGCCGACCGCTCCCCGATCAGGGTGTAATCCTGCAAAAACTTTTTAAAGGCGAGGATCTTGCTCAGCTGGTCCCGACTCTCCGCCTTGGGCTGATAGATCTCTTTACTGAAAAAGATCTTTTTCACCATCTTCTTTTCATAAATTCCCCGGGAAACCAGATCTTTTAGCCCCTCCTGATAGGCTTTTTCAAGGAGGCTGAAAAATTTCTGGTAATGGCCGGAAACATAGCGCTCCAGCTCATGCTCCTGAAGGATTTGATCCCCCCCGGCCGCCGTTAAAAGATAGGTCCAAAAGTCCGTTCGAATGGGGTCCTTGCCGGCAAAGGGATTTTCTTTTTCAATAAAGCGGATGGAATTTTCCATCGTGTTGGACAGGCCAAAAAACCGCTTGCGCTCAGTTTCTTCAAAGTGGATATAGCCGGCGAACATCCATTCCAATAGAAGGGCGCTGATCAAATCCGACGGCGATTTCAGGGCCTCGACCAAGCTCAGGCCCGTGTAGTTGGGGAGGAGTTCTCCCTCAAAAGCCGGCTCCCTTTCATAGGGAAGATCTTCCAGCTCTTTTTTATGAAAGGAGTATTTAACGATAATATCCCCGTGACTGTCCCGACCCTTTTTCAAGCCGAAGAAAATGGGAAGAAAGATCAGGGCGATAAAAAAGTCAAAATGGTTTGCAAAGAAGCCTGACATCCAGGAGCCTGAAGAAGGAAAGGCAAAATTTTCATCTTCCGGGTAGGGGCCATCCATTTGGTCCATCCCTTCAAAATCAGAGCCGACCTTTGCCCGCTCACTAAGATCTTCAAAGGTCTCATTCTCCCACAGGCGGCTAGGCTGAAAAAGGTCCTTGTCAAAGCCAGCGACGATCGTCATATGATTTTCCTCAGAAGAATATTCGTCTCCCGCAGCCTCAGCGAGGATGATTCCGAAGTCATCGTCATCGGAATGGGTAAAATGAATATTTCCGGTATTGCCATAGAGCCAGATTCGGGCGTTTTCTTCACTGATGGGAAAAGGCGCGCGGATTCTGACTTCTGCATACTGGGGGACCGCGACCATCTGATCATTAATAAAGCGCCAGTTAAAGCCGTCCTGATCCGAATAGGCGTCAACCAGTTCAGTCACATGATAGGAGATGGCGAACTGGTGAGGTCCATAAGAGCCAATTCCCCAGCAGAGCTCAAGATCCGCATTGGTATCATAATTAATCCCGCACTTTCCCGCCTTCTCTGCCAAGCTTCCCTGAACATCCCAGTCATCTCCTAGGGACGTGAAGATTTTTTCTCCTTCCCGAACGGTAAAATTGGAAATTTCACTGCCATTGAGATGGTCCTTGGGCAGATACCACTCGGTCCAGCCGGTGGAAGGATCAATCTCCACCGACCAGACTTCTGTAATATCCGCCGATCCATCTTCCAAAAGGTCAGCGGTAATCCGAACGGAATGAATGGTGCCTCCCTCATCGGCATGGGCAAGCTGAACATTTGTCCAAAAAAGAGTCAGAATCAGAACCGTAAAAAAGAGAACAAATCTTTTGCTGGCTTTTCTCATGAATTTCCCTTTCTCCTCATCAGCAATTCTTTCCGAAAATCCCTTCCGTTATGAGAGCTTACACTAAGTTGGGCATCTCCGTTTTTTCGCTTGGCGTTTGCAGATATTCTCTTTCTTTAAAGCCAAAAATACTTGCTGCGAGGCTATCCGGAAACTGGCGAACCAGACGGTTAAGCTTGGTAACGGTGTCATTAAAGACCATTCTGGCCTTGCGGACATTGTCTTCATAGCGGTTGACATCTTTCATGGTCTGCTGGTAAAGTTCTGAAGATTTCAGCGCCGGATACTGCTCAGCAACGGCCATGATATGGGTCAGGGCTTCCGTAATCTTATTTTCCTGGGCCTGGGCCTCGTCCGTACTGGACCCTCCCGTGATCGGCCGTCGCTGTGCGATGATCTCTTTTAAGGCTTGATATTCAAATTCCGAATATTTTTTGGCAAGACCGGCAATCTGGGTTAAGGCATCCCAACGGCTGTTTTGCTGGACGCCAATTTGTGACATCGCATTTTTACACATTTCATCGGCCCGAACCAGCCTCTGCTGGGCAGAAACAAGCCAAATCACAATGACCGCTACAATCCCTAAAAAAATGATAAGTCCCATGAAATCCTCCTTAATTGATGGCGGAACCAAGGATCATCAGAAACGCTTTTTTCAATCCAGGTTCCTTCTGCTTTTCATTATACCTGATTGGAGGCGCGCCTTGCGCTTTCCATGTTAAAGCTTTGTTAAATATGAAGAGTCCTTCCGATCTTTATTTTCGAAAGGCTTCCGCGATTCAAGGTGACGAAATGAAGTTTATAAGAGATAATGAGTCTTCAGAGAGGATTTTTCAATGGATGAAAACGCATCAGCGAAAGGAGCAAAAAATGAATTACGATTATCCCTACTGCAAGAAGGCAGCAGACTTTTTAAAGACGAAGATTTCTTTTCAGCCGGATGTCGGGATCATTCTCGGTTCCGGCCTGGGGCCCCTGGCAAAGGCCATTGAGGAACCCGTGGAAATTCCCTACCAGGATATTCCCCACTTTCTTCTTTCCACGGCCCCGGACCAGGAAGGAAAGATGATTTTTGGAAAAATCCGGGGAAAAAAGGTCATGTGTATGTCCGGTCGTTTTCATTATTATGAGGGCTATGATTTTGAACAGCTGGTTCTCCCCGTTCGGGTCATGGCCCTGATGGGCATTGAGGCCCTGATCATCACCAACGCGGCCGGGGGCGTAAACCTTTCTTATCAACCGGGCGATGTCATGGTCATTAAAGATCAGATTAAGCTGATGGGGGCATCTCCCCTGCGCGGACAAAATGAGGAAAAATTCGGGCCTCGGTTTTTCGACCTGTCCGATCTCTATACGAAAAAACTCCGGGACTTGGCTAAGGAAGTTGGCAAAAAGACCGGATTTCCCCTCCAGGAGGGTGTCTACTTTTTCATGCCGGGTCCCCAGTATGAATCTGCCGCGGAAATTCGGGCCATCCGGGTCCTTGGCGGGGACGCGGCGGGGATGTCCACTGTGACCGAAGCGCTGACGGCTGCCCATCTGGGCCTCCCCCTCCTGGGCTTTTCCCTGATCACCAACATGGGAACGGGAATCAGCAAAAATCAGCTTTCCTCAGATGAAGTCAAGGAAATGGCGGATCAGGTGGCGGACCGTTTTTCTTCTTATATGGCTGATTTAATCGAAGCGCTTCGCCTTCCTGTTTGTTAGGAGAAGATCAGGTATGGAGGAAAAAATGAGGGAGAAAGAGGAGCTGGTGGATTACGGAAAAAAAATTCATCAGGCGGGGCTGAGCGATGGAACCAGCGGAAACCTATCGGTCTATTTTCCCGATAAGAAAATCATGGCCATTAGCCCCAGTGGGATGGAATATGAAAAGATGACGCCCGAAGATATGGTCCTAATGGACCTATCGGGAAAAATTTTAGAGGGACGACGGCTTCCATCAAGTGAGTGGATGCTCCACGCCGAGCTTTACAAAAGAAAAATCGCCCGGGCGATCATTCATACCCATCCCCCATATTCTTCGGTTTTTGCGGTCTTAAGAAAACCTCTGGGGCCTATCCACGCGATGATTGCAAATCTTCATACGGCAGAGATTCCCTGCGCCGAGTACCGAATCTACGGGTCTGAAGATCTGGCGAAGGTCACGGTCTCGGCAATGGAAGAATCCAGGGCGGTATTGATGGCCAACCACGGACTTTTGGTCTATGGAGAGAGCCTGGAAGAGGCCCTGAGGGGGACCGAGACGGTTGAAGTCCTTGCCCGGCTGACCTACCGGGCCATGGCCATTGGATCGCCTCATTTCCTTTCTCAAAACGAAGTTTCAGCCGTCCTCAAGAAGCTTCCCCACTACGGGCAAAAAAATGAAAAGGGGGTAGGCGAAACCGATGCTTAAATCCTATCTTCTTACCTTTCTGATCTCCATGGTCCCCCTGGTTGAACTGAGGGGGGCCATCCCCTTTGGCATGGCGGCGGTTAATCCCCCTCTTCCTCTCCTGCATGCTTATGTGGTCTCGATTCTTGGAAACATGGTTCCCGTCCCTTTGATTTACCTATTCGCGCGTAAGATTCTCCTTTGGGGAAGAAATAAGCCTTTGATCGGAAGACCTTTTTGCTATCTGCTCAGCCGGGGAGAAGCGGTGGGAAAAAAGTGGACGGAAAAAAATGGACAATCCCTTTACCTTGCCCTTCTTCTCTTTGTGGGGATTCCCCTGCCGGGAACGGGAGCCTGGACGGGAACTCTGGCCGCTTCCCTGCTGGATTTGGATTTTAAAAAGTCTACCTTGGCCGTTATGGGCGGGGTTCTTTTGGCGGGACTGATCGTTGGAATTCTCTCCTCGGCCGGAATTCAGGTTCTCAAATAACCAAACGTTCTCTCTCCCATGATTCATCATAAAAAAAGAAACAACCGTCATGGAAAAAACGCTTGACGGTTGTTTCTTTATTCAGGGGCGATTGGGTCGGCCCCATTTTTGTTTGAAATGAGGGAGTTGAACTAGCGGTTGAGGGCAGCCTGGAATGCCTCAACGGTCATGTAATTTCCTAGGGAAGCGGCATTGCCGAAAACCTGGCAGTGAGAATAGGGAGCGGTTAAATTGGGAACACGGTCATAGGCCGTCGCAAAGCCAGTGATATTGTATTTTCCGCTCATCAGCGTGGTGAAATGACCGACATTCTCACTCCGGTCGCCCTGAGCATATAAATTGCCTTCATAACTATACCAGCCTTCGAAAGGATCCAAATACCCTTCGGCAAGGTTTTCAGCGAAGTAGACATAGTTGGCTTCGCAGGTATTTCCATAAAGCTGCTGATCCGAGTAAAAGAGAATATGGGGACGATGAGAAGCCTGGTGAATGCCATTGCTAACGGCAGCAACCATCATCTGTTCAGCGGAAACTCGCAAGGGGGCGCCGGACCGGTAGCTGTTGGCCTGTTTGATAAAATTCAAGGAACGATTGAGATTTTCTTTGGAAAGGGCGCTGTTCACAGCATTATAGAAAGTGGAATTCATATAGCCGGAAACCTGCGGATTGGCAGACACCTGGTTATAAATTGCCTGAAGGGTCAGTCCATGCTCCTGTTGGGCGACGGATTCCAGGAAGGCGAGGCCGCTGCTGGAATCTCTTCGCACCGGACTAGTGAAATTGCTTTGCACTTGACGAGAGACGTTGGATTTTGTCTCTTTATGTTCTGGAATCCCGACATAAAAGTTAAGTGGCTTATCACTGATTTTCGCCGCATCAGCCTGCTGCAGACCCGCTGCAGGAAGAAGCGCCAGGGACAGGGCTAAAAAGCCCGCAAGGATGGTCCGGGTGATATTTTTTTTCATTCATTTCTCCTTTTACAACTGTACCTGAAATGGCAAATTTTTCATTTCCCTTATTTTACCTCATTCTGAATAAGTGTCAAAGCTAAACGCATCGATAATTGAAGCCCTTGAAATCCAAGGGGAAGAAAATCATTGAAAAGCTCCCTGTGGTAATATTGGGGAAGAAGAAATTTTTCGTTTTTAACTGGGTTTTGTTTTGGAGAGAAAGAGAGATCCCTATGTATGAATTTCAAAGCCGAGTCCGGTACAGTGAAACGGACGCGGATGGTCAGCTTCGTCTGGATGCTTTATTTAACTATATGCAGGACTGCGGGGCTTTTGAAGAGAAATCATTACAAAATGCTCGAAAAATCCTTGATCAGGCTGGCCTTGCCTGGGTTGTCAATGCTTGGCAGGTGGAGATCAAAAAGCTTCCCCTCTCCGGCGAGACCATTACCATTGGGACAAATGTTTATGAGTATCGGGCCTTCCTGGGCCTGCGAAATTTTTATCTCAAAAACAGCCAAGACGAAATCATCGTCATGGCCAATTCGATCTGGTCCCTTCTTCAGCTGGGCAAAGGAAAACTGGTTCGCGTGCCCGATGCGCTTGCTTCGGAATATGAGATCGGCAGCCCCATGGCCATGGACGATTTGCCGAGAAAAATTGTCTATGACAAAAATCAGGGGAAGAAAAATCCCCCAATCCAGGTAAATTCACTCATGGTCGATTCCAACGGGCATATGAATAACGCCCAGTACCTCCGTCTGGCCGGACTCTTTTTCCCCCATGGGCCAAAGATTCAAAGGGTCCGGGTGGAGTATAAAAAGCAGGCCTTTCCCGGGGATATTCTTGTTCCGGTTATCCGAAAAGAAAGGCCTTTTCTAATCACTTTTGAAGATGAAAACGAGAGGCCTTATTGTACGGTGGAACTTGCCTGGTCTGCGTAAAGGGCGGCGGGGTCCTCTTTGGTCAAACAGTTTCTTTTTTTGAGGAGCCAAAAGAGAAGCCCAAGGACGATAAAAAGGACAAGGGAGGTGAAAATACTTCCTTCCAGTCCAAAGGCTCCTCCGTTCAAGATCCGGGGACCGGTATTGCTAATTCGAAAGATCACGGTATCATAGGATTTCAGGCCGGAAACCTGAGCCCCAAAAAGATTTCCCTGAGCGAAATTCCAGAAAGAATGGAGGGCGGCAGGAAGGAAGATGTTTTCCGACAGGTAAAACAGGAGGGAGCAGACGACCCCAAAAAGGAAGAGGTTCGCTAGGGCCATGGCGGACAGGCCAGGGTTTCCGAAGTGAAGCAGGGAAAAAATCAAAGAATTGACCAAAATTCCATGGATGGCCCCATACTTTACGGCCAGAAGATTCATCACGCCCGACCGGCAAACAAATTCTTCATTGAATCCCTGGATCATCCAGCCTAAAATAAAGAGGATAAAAGTTTTTGAGGAGATGGAACGGGGATTTCGATAAAGGGCGATTCCTCCGCTCTTCCAGGCCAAAAGGGCCACCATGCTGAAAAGAAAAATGCCCAAAATAATCCCCAGGAGGTATTTTTTTATCCTGCCCTTCCCTCTTAGTCCCAAAGACGCCAGGTTTCTCTTGTTGGTTTTTCGGCAAAAAAGATATACGCCCACAATCCCGGCCAGTTCAAAAAAGAGAGATGAAATGAAGTATTGATCGCCCAGGGTGTCGATAAATCCTTCCATGGAATACTGGGCGGCTGGCCCCATAGCAATGAACAGGGAGATCCCAAAAAGAAAGCCCAGGACGGCGAGAGATAAAAAATTAATGCCAACCATCAAAAAGGCATGCGGATAGGGATAGTCGGATTGAAGCGTTTTTCGCGTTTGCCTGATCGGGTCATTATCTTTCAAATACATTGTTATCCTCCCTTAATGAATGGATCTGCCATCCATGTCCATGCGCCGGAGACTTTTTTCTCATCCTTTCCTCATTCTTAAGCATTTTCCCTTTGGAAGGGCTCTTTGGAAAAATCCCTTTTGTATTTTATCACAGGCGAGGGGCCCTGTCTTCCGGCGAAAACCCTCTGAAAAGACCCCTTGGTGAAAAGAAAATCATCAGAGCGAAAAGGGGAATAAATGGAAAAGATCGGAAAAAAAGGAGCCTCCAAGGCATCTTTTCCGGATAAACAAAGTCCCCATGAAAACTAGAAAGGCACTATTTTGAAAATCATATCTTGGAATATCGATTCCTTAAATGCTGCTTTAACCGGCCAGTCTGCTCGAGCTGAACTGACCCGGAGGGTCTTGGATCAGTTCACGGGCTATCAGGCTGATATCATTGCCATCCAAGAGACTAAGCTTCCGGTCGGCGGGATGAGCGAGAAGCTAAGACATCTGCTTGAAGAAAAGCTTCCTGGCTATGAAATGGCCTATTCCCTTTCTCAGCCTCCCGCCCGAAAATCCTACGCCGGCACGCTCTTTCTATACCGGGAAAGCCTCCATCCCCAGGTGACCCTTCCCCAAATCGGCGCTCCGGGGACGATGGATCAGGAGGGCCGGCTGATCACCCTGGCGTTTCCAGGTCTGGTGATCAATCAGGTTTACACGCCCAATGCCGGCGGAGACCTCAACCGTCTGGCGGACCGGCAGGAATGGGACCGGGCTTACCGGGATTATTTAATGGCTCTGGATGGGGAAAACCCGGTCATTGCCATGGGAGATTATAATGTCGCCCACCAAGAGATTGACCTAGCTCATCCGGAGACCAACCATGAGTCCGCTGGCTTTACCGACGAAGAAAGGGAGGGCTTTTCCAATCTTCTTGCCGGAGGCTTTACGGACACCTTCCGGGCCCTTCATGGTCCGATTGAGGGCGCTTATACCTGGTGGGCCCAACGAGTCCGCACTTCAAAGGTTAACAATTCCGGCTGGAGGATCGACTACTTTCTTGTGAGCAACCGGCTTAAGAACCGAATCATCGCCTCAGAGATGATTGATTCCGGAAAACGTCAGGACCACTGTCCCCTCTTCTTTGAAATCGACCTGACGGATTTGTGATTCTGTGTTGGGCCTGAGGGAGTGTTGGGCAATAGGTTTTATTGTTAATTATTTAACTATATCTGCTTAATGATGGAAAATGAAAGCTTTAGATGTGTTGTATTTAGCCTTTTCTATTGAGGTTATTGTTAATTTAATAACTTTATCTCTCCCCCGCTGAAGGCAGGCTCCTTCTTCCTTCTGAAAAAAGAGCGGTTTGGCCAAGATTGGTCAAACCGCTCTTTTCCTGATTTTTTCAATACGGAAACTGACCGCTAAGCAGATATCCTGGTTTCCGGGCAAAAAATCGTGCCCATTTCCTGCCTACCTTGATTCGTATTTCGATTTTTTTCTTCCTTCGCAATTAAAGAAGATCGATTTCGTTTCCGGCCAGTGACTTGTTGATGGTCCGAATCGCGCAGAATTTCCCGCACATGGAGCAGGTCCCCTCCAGCTCAGGCGCTCTTTCGGCCCGCATCTGATTGGGCGTTTCAGGGTCAAGCGCGAGAGCAAACTGTTCCTTCCAATCCAAGCGGCGGCGAGCTTCAGCCATTTTATCATCCTGATCCCGAGCGCCGGGCACCTTTTTCGCGATATCGGCCGCATGGGCAGCGATCTTTGAAGCCATAATGCCCATCTTGACATCCTCCAGGTTTGGCAGGGCAACGTGTTCAGCTGGCGTGACATAGCAAAGGAAGGAGCAGCCATGCCAGGCGGCGATGGCTCCGCCAATGGCGGAGGTAATATGGTCATAACCAGGGGCGATGTCGGTGACTAAAGGTCCTAAGGTATAGAAGGGCGCGCCATCGCAGAGGGTCTCTTCCATTTTCATATTGGCGGCGATTTGATCCATGGGCATATGGCCAGGCCCTTCAACAATGACCTGGACATTCTTTTCTCTGGCTCGTTTTACGAGCTTTCCTAAGCGGATCAGCTCACCAATCTGAATGGCATCCGAAGCATCCGCTAAGGAGCCGGGACGGCAGGCATCGCCCAGGGAGATGGTCACATCGTATTCGTAGCAAATATCGCAAACCTCGTCGAAAAATTCGTATAAGGGGTTTTCCTGACCAGACATGGCCATCCAGCCAAAGAGCATGGAGCCGCCCCGAGACACGAGGTTGAGTTTTCTTTTGCCCTGCTTGACATCCTCCAAGGTTTCCAAGGTGACGCCGCTGTGAAGGGTCATGAAATCAACCCCGTCTTCCGCATGGAGGCGGACAACGTCGAGAATATCCTGGGCAGTCAGGGTGCAAAGGTCGCGGTTATAGTGGATAACGGAATCGTACATGGGGACGGTCCCAATCATCGCCGGGCATTCCTCCACCAGCTTCTGGCGGAAGGGCTGGGTATTGCCATTGCAGGAAAGATCCATGATGGCATCGGCCCCCATATCTACTGCCTCATTCACTTTTTTCAGTTCTGTGTCATAGTCCTTGATATCTCCGGAAATGCCGAGGTTGACATTGATTTTCGTCTTCAGCATGGAACCCAGACCCGTTGGCTTTAAGCATTTATGCTTGTGGTTGGCAGGGATACAGACTTTTCCCCTGGCAATCAAGTCCATGAGCTTTTCTACCGGCATCTTTTCGTCTTCGGCGACGATTTTCATCTCCGGGGTAACAATCCCTTTTTTTGCCGCTTCAATTTGCGTTGAATACTCCATCTTTCCTCCGTTCTGGCCTTTCAGCTTCTTCTTTTCGGACCTTTTCATTCAACTTTTATCTTTTTTCGCCTGTTTTCACAAACGATGTCCTGGACGAAACGCTCGTCATGTCAAGAACATTTTGATCCATAAAAAACCGCTGCAAAAGCAGCGGGCATACAGTCTTCCTACGTAGGTATTAGCCTACAGGTTCAAAGGGTCAGGTTTTTAGCCTTCTCAACAATAAGTTCCCCTGCTTCATTATTCAATTGCCTTTATTATAGCATAGGAATCAGCCCCCTGCAAAGATCTAGCCGGAAGATCCCCGATGTACTCCAGGCCAAAATCCCGCCACTGCCAAAGGTCCCGGGTCCCGTCGGGATGGGACAAAAGGAGCCGGCCTTCCGATGGCAATGACCAGGAAAAAACCTCTTTGCCTATGTCCGAGGCCATCCAAAGGGCCCGAAGTCCTCCTTTTTGAGGGGAGAGGTCATAAATATAAATATGCTGGGACCAAGTCCGCTCTTCTTTGACCCAATCGGGCTTTGCCGGCCCATACCTGCCTCGCCGCCAGCAAAGAATCAAAACTTCCTCTTCCCCATCCCGGTCAATGTCCCCCAAAAGCAGGTCCTGAACCAGGATTTTTGGATCGGAAGCCCAAAGGGCCTCTTGTCTTTCCCTTTTAGCCGAAGAAACCAGCTTGTCCGATGATGCCAGGATGGCTTTTCCTTTTTGGAGGGTCAGCTCATATTCCCCCTCTTGAATCGAATAGGTCCTTTTTTTCCATTCAATCCAGGAAGGCAAAAAGACCCCCTGGCTCCAGAGAAAGAAGAAGACGGGAGGGGGGGCGCGGCCCGCCCCCCCCGCAACAAAAAAAAAAGAAAATGTTTTTTTTATGAGACGCGGCTGTTTTT
>CABTZP010000019.1 GCA_902489375.1 uncultured Tissierellia bacterium
AAAGAAAAAAAATGAAAAAAAACTATAAAATATTTAATTTACATATTATTATAGGTCTATATCCAAATGTCACCCTTTGAACGTTATCTGAATACAAAGACCAACCTCAACCATTCTAAGAAAATGTAAAAGAAAATGTAAACGATGAAAATGTAAAAAGAGAAGAAAGATATTTCCTGAGGAATTTGCTATGTCTTATTTAAAGTTGCCATTTTTTTTAAAGGAAAAGCCACTTTCCAGTCTTCTTTTTTTTTACCAAAAAGAAGAACTGAAAAATCCTTCCACAGCCTATTTTCAAAATACGGCGACACTAAAACTCTGTAAAAAGGGAAAGGGCCAGATTAAGATTGATCATCAAAGCTATGAAGTTTGCCAAAATACCTTACTCCTCATCCCACCTTGTTCAGACGTTCGATGGGTAAGAGTAGAGGAAAAATTAGAAATTGAAAGCTTTTCATTTAACTTTTTCTTTTTCTACTATATCTTTCGGACCTATTCCAGCACACCCTGGTCAGAAGCGCAAATCATCAACTATATTAAAAAGAATGCCGCTCTTTCGGTTTCAAAGCTTGATTTTCCATACCTTCTTTCCCTTTTTAAAACCATTGAAAAAGAAGTGCAAAGGGAAGAGGAAAAGAATCCGAAAACAAAGACTGATTTCTCCGGTCTCTTTATTTTAACCATCCTTATTCAGTTGATGGTTTATTTTTACCGAGAACAGATGAAGGGAAGAAAGAGAAAAGCCAATGAAAATGAAATCGGTAAAAATCAAAAAGAAGAAAACCGTATATCCGATGGACAAGACTGCCTCATCTCCTATTTATTAACGAATTTAAATCAAGCCGAAACAAAAAAAGAGGTCGCTAAAAAACTCTACAAAAACGAAAAGAGTTTGGACGAGGAACTAAAGAATTCATGTGGATACACTTATCAGGAAATCTGTGCGATCATGCGCTTTAAAAGGGCATATATGCTTCTTCTTTATTCTGATGCCACGCTCGAGGAAATTGCTCAAAACATTGGTTTTTCTGATCGGTCTAACTTTATCCATTCTTTCCAAAAAATTATCGGACAGGGGCCGGATTCTTTTCGAAAAGACCCCAAGAATCAGCATTACCAAGATATTCATTTTTGGTCCCATAGTGAGCTTTTTACTGAAATTCTTTCCTATTATTCCAAACACGCGTTTGAACTTTGATTTCGTCCGAGTCAAGCGGAATCTGAATTACATTTGCCAGGAAAACGAATTAAAGCTTGCCTAAAAACGTATGTCGGATTGAATCCGAATGAATATATCGATTATTTACGGATTATTGAAGCCTGCAGACTTTTAAATGAAAATCAGAAAGAATCCATCGACAATATTTCCTGGTCTTTGGGTTTTCAATCGGCAAAAAGCTTTTATCGGGTCTTCAAAAAATGGAGGAAAAAGACACCCGGGGAATACCGGAAAGATCATCGGACCAAATATCATCAAATGAGTTTCCGAGATTTAGGAATCAAGCTTTGATCAACGCGCAAATAAATTTTGTCACAAAATCAATATTTTGTGACAAAACAGGGCCATAAAAACGATTTTCCTATAATGCGCAAAAAACCTGCGGAAGAACTGTATTTTCAAATCCTCCGCAGGTTTTTTCCTTTTGCTTTGCCAGATTACCAGGCTTTATTAGGCGTATGATAAACCTCTTCAACCCACCATTTTAGAGCCGGTGTTTTATTTTTTTTCTGAGCTGATACCTTCTTATAAATTTCATGGAAGTTTCGGATGAAAGATTCGTCTGCCTGAGCCGGTCGATAAAGAATTTGTTCCAGCTTTTCAACGATCTGATCAGAACCTTCTTCATCGAGATGATAATGGATAAGGATCTTCATTAAGGCCGCGCCAGCGGAATCCTGACGGTTAAGGTCGGTTCCGTCTTCCTGAGCTAATCGTTCGATTTCCTTCCATATCCGATCAAGCGTTTTTTCCCAGGAGCCTTCTGTCGGACACAGCCGACTTTCATTTTGCCGGTCATTCCAGCGTTTTCTCTTATACGCTGAAAAAAGGATAAAGGCGAAGAGGAAAAAGCCGATCACTAGGCCAAAAAAGATGGCTTTCGGTGTATTAGATGGTTCCTGGCCTTCAGGACGATTAGAAGGCTCCTGGAGCGCCTGATCAGACCTTACAGGGGGATTGACTGGCTCATCCGGTTCGGATGGATTCTGGGGACTTTCAGCGCTTTCTTTTTCTTCTGATTGATTTTTTGAAGATTCTTGTTCTTCAGATGACTCGTTCATGGCGTTCGGGTCAGCATCTTGATTTTGATCTGAGCCAGGGGTAAAGCCGGAAAGCTCTGCCATATGATCCGTCGGACAGGCTTCTAAAGGATACCAGCCAAGGCCTTTGACTTTGATCTCCGACCAGGCATGGGCCTGTTTTCCGCTAAGAGTGCGCACGGTGAGCGAATTGGAATCGCCAGTTGCGGCCGGAACAATAAAGCCTTCGGCATAGCGGGTCTCATAACCAATATCTTTTAATAAGACAGACCAGGTTGTCGCAAAATAAACACAATAACCTTTTTTATTTGTTAAAAAATTATCAATAAAATTCTCTGACTCCGCAATCGGCTTTGCATCCAGCGTATAGGTATAGTTTTCAACAAAGTGAACAGAGAGCTTTTGAATCAGTTCCGGGAAAGGAAGTTTTTGATCATATAAAAGGCTGGCCAGTGAAGGATCTTTTTCTCGGACCTTTTTTTCATAGACTCTCTCCCCCTTCTCCTTTTCGGGAACGAAAAGCTGATAGGCATTTTGTCCTAGCACTTGGCTGACCGGCGCTACATAATCTTCGCACACGATGCCATAGTCGCTATATTCCTTGTCACTGACAACCATTCCATTTTTCGAATACAAAAAAGAAGTATTGACATTGGATTGGTGTAAAAGTTCGGATAGGGACATTTTCTGAGGGGCCGGTTCGCTCAGACGGGCAAAATGGCCAGGTCTTCCTCCATGGAAAACATTGCGCGACTCGGAAAAACATAGGATTTGATGATAGCAAGGTTCAAAAAGATGGTTTTGAATGGCCATGTCCCGATCTTCTGCAGAGGGAAACCAGAAAATTTTCGCCTCCTCAGATTGAAAATCATCGAAATATTTGCTGTTCCAGGTGAGTCTTTCCAGCGTCTGTGGCGTAGCCAGGCTCCAGCTGGCGCCATCAAAAGCATCATAGGCGGCTCCGCGAAGATAAAAGGATTCGGGTCCAGCGTTAATTTTCAAATAAGGGGTTTCGGTCGGCTTGACGGGACCGCCGATTCGCATGGATCCCTCCGGGTAAAAGCCCAGTTCTTTTAAAGAAAAGGAAGTGATGTTTCCCCCCTCCAAGGGACGAAGATCATTTAAAGCTCGTGAAAGATTTTCATGGTAAAAGATCTCCGGCGGAACGAGAAGCTGAAGAATGAAAGTTATCCCAATCAGGATCAGTCCAAAAGAAACCGGGGCTCTTTGATCCCGGTGGGAGGGGTCCTGACGAAAAGCATAGGAGGAGTAGACGCAAAAAAGCCCAAGAAGAAGGTAGAAAATCCAGAAGGGATCGGCTGTGAGCTGATCAATAAAAAAAAGCGGAAGGATCAGGAAAAACATATTGAGCAGAGGAATCGGCAAAAACCATATGGTCAAAACCGAGATCATGCTCAGCAAAACATGGGCATAGGTATTGAAAAAGTCTGGTTTAGCAATCCCAATATCTTTGGGAAGAGCCAGCCAGGCAAAGCAGTTTTTAAAATTCGCTCCAAAATTGTGCCAAAAGCGAATGGATAAAAAAGGCAAAGGGATATCCACCCGCAATACAATTTGCAAAAGGATCAGGACCATAAAACCGATGCAAACGCCAAAAAAAACCCTAAGCCGATTAAAGGTCAATCCGAAAAATAGGCATAGACCGGCTAGAGGAAAAAGATGAGAGACCATCAGCAAATCTTCCTGTCTGCCTAAGCGAAAGAGAAAGTAAAGGAGGCAAAGGGCAAAAAGGAAACTAGTAATCCAGTTTTGAATGGCCTGTTTCCAGTCGGGTGAAAGACTGATTTTTATTTTTTGAATCTTCGAAAAACTATTTTTCAACGATTCCCTCCTGATGGTCAAGGTCGTCAAGCCAGATCATTTGTAGAGGAGAACGATTGACCTGACTGATCATTTTCTCTTCGTTCATCGACTGAAAAGATCCGCAGGAAAAGGAAATCCCGCTGTCATAGAGGCGCAAGAGGTTCCCCAACGTTTTTTCATCAAACCTTTGGATCAGGACCAGCTGCTCCTTATCCCCAATCGCCTCAATCTGCCATTCCTTATTTTCTGTATGAAAGGGGAGCTGAGCAAGCCAGAAGCGGATATCTTCCGGGGTCTGTTTTTGTTCAAAATAAGTATAATCGCCACTTTCATCGGCTAGTTCCAGCACCTGTCTTCGGTTAGATAAGCTAAGACAAAGGGCGGAAACTCGATCCAGAAATAAGGTCCTTTCTTCTAAAAGCATCCGGTCTCGATCGCTTAAGGGCTCCAGGGGTCCGGGAAGAAAGTGAGCTTCTGGGGATGGACACTCGTAGGTGTGAACAATAATGTGAAGGGGTTCCTGTTCGTTATCCGAATAGTGTTTAATCATCCACTTTCCCAGCTTTGCACTGAGCTTCCAGTGGGCATGGGCCAAGGTTTCTCCCTGGGTATGGGGATCAATGGAGAAGATTTCATCTGATGAAGCGGTCTGAGTCTTATGGTCTTTACTCGCCTCGAGTCCATAGGCGGATGGACTGTTTTTCCTTTCCAGAAAAAACGCTCTGGCAGAAGGAAGGCCGTAGCAGTCTACTGATTCAATGATTTTCTTTTCTTTAAAACGCATCTGGATAAAGCCCAAAAAATCTTCGTAGCTGGGCTCTTCGGTTTTTAGTTGGTAGGGGCCGGTATAAGGGAGCTCAAACTGCATTTTCAGTTCCCGTTTTTCTTTAGGCTCCAGCATAATCCGGGCTTTTTCGTTTTTTCCCTTATGAGATACCTTTAAAGAAGGAAAGGTTAGGAAAAAGGCCATAAAGCGAGATTCATTGGTGAGTTCACAGATCCAAAGGCCCGGGGTATTTCTTTCTAGAAAACGGGGTTGAATACGAATTTCCGCTTTCAGCAGATTGGCAGAAAAATGGCTAAAAAGGATGGATAAAAGAGGCAGGAGGCTCCAAAAAATGAGTAGAATATGCGGAAAGGGACGCAAACGAAGATTGGCAAGCAGAAAAAGAGCCAGCCACCCTAAAATCCAGGAAATTAGCCTTGGACGTATTCTTTTCATCGAGGAGCCGCCGTGCTTTCAATAATCTCTTTGAGCACGTCTTTGGCCGTCACGCCCTGCCCCCTCGCCTGCGGCTTCAGGATGATTCGGTGGGCAAGAACATCCCCGACCAGGGCCTGAATATCGTCCGGAATAAGGTAATCTCTTCCTTTCATTAGAGCTAAGGTTGCCGAGGCATGTAGAAGCATACGACTGGCTCTTGGACTCACGCCCAGGGAAACCCATTCGTTTTCCCTTGTTTTCCGGCAAATGGTTAATAGATACGTTTTGACCTCATCTGAGCAGCTTACTTTTTCGACTTCTTCCCGGATATCAAGGATTTGGTCCGCATCTGCAACAGGATGAACCACAAGGTCCATATCCCGTAAGGCATTGCCATCCAGGATGAGTTTTTCTTCTTCCATTGAAGGATAACCGATGGAAAGGCGCATCATAAATCGGTCAAGCTGAGCTTCAGGAAGGGGATAGGTGCCGACGTGTTCAACCGGATTTTGGGTCGCCATGACAATAAAAGGCTCAGGAAGAAGATAGGTAACTCCCTCAACCGTCACTTGCCCTTCCTGCATGGCTTCGAGAAGGGCTGACTGTGTTCTTGGCGAAGAACGATTAATCTCATCGGCCAGGAGAACCTGAGTATTGATTGCGCCTTCTTGAAATTCAAATTCAGAAGTTTTCGGATTATACATGTTAAAACCGGTGACATCAGAAGGGGTAAGGTCGGGAGTAAACTGGATACGGCGAAAATCAAGATCCACCGCCCTTGCCAGGGCATTAATCAGTGTCGTCTTTCCGATTCCCGGCACGTCCTCCAAAAGCACGTGACCTCCAGCGAGAAGGCAAATCAGCATCTTTAGCGCCGTGTCCGTTTTGCCGACAACAGCCTGGGAAACCTCATACAGAATATCACTGGTCAGCTGACGAGTGATCGTGGCCGCATCATATCCTTGTTCATCCATTACAATTCTTCTCCTTTTGTTCTCCTCTGGCAATTGGATTGGCCGGGGGAGTTCATAAAAATAACAAAAGTGTTACTAAACCAGTATAACTGAAGAAAAGGATTTCAACAAATCCTGCTTTATAATAGGATAAGCGTCAATTCTTCCCCTCCTCCGCCTTGGATTCACAATATGCGCATCGGATCTGACCAAAATCGTCTTCATAAAAGCGAGCTTCCAGTTCTTGTTCCTTCGTGCCGATACATTTTGGATTTACGCAGTGAAAATCTGCTGGTTTTCCAACGATTCTTTTTTCACCGATTTTCAGAGGGTTTTTTTTCGCTTCATTTAGTAAATAAAGGATCAGGGCCATTCTCATATATTTTCCATTTAACGCCTGATCAAAGTATACGGCTCGATGATCATCATCGACATCGACAGAGATTTCATTGACCCTGGGAAGGGGATGAAGGACGTACATATCCTGATTCGCCCTTTTCATTTTTTCTTCATTGAGGACATAAGAATCCTTTAATCGTTCATATTGATCAGGTTGATCGAATCGTTCCTTTTGAATCCGAGTCATGTAAAGAATATCCAGCCCTTTCATCAGGGCCTTATCCAGGCTTATTTCTTCCTGATAGTCCACCTCCTGATGGTCCAGGACATTTTTTTTAATATAATCTGGAAGAGACAGTTCTTTTGGGGAGATCAGAACAAACTCATTTCCGGGATACCTGGACATACAGCGGATGAGAGAATGAACAGTGCGTCCATATATAAGATCACCGCAAAGGCCAATTTTAAGATGATCCAATCTCCCCTTTGTTCGATAAATCGTCAAAAGGTCCGCTAAGGTTTGCGTAGGATGGCTGTGAGCGCCGTCACCGGCATTAATCACCGGAATTTTCGCATGAAGGGACGCAACCAAGCAAGCTCCCTCTAAGGGATGACGAATCGCGATAATATCAGCGTAATTGCTGACAATTCTTGCCGTATCGGCAACGCTCTCCCCCTTAGAAACGGAAGATGAAGCTGCCTGGGAAAAGCCCAGGACATTTCCGCCAAGCTCCATCATGGCAGCGGTAAAGGAAAGGCGCGTTCGAGTGGAAGGCTCGTAAAAAAGCGTCGCCAACTTTTTTCTCCGGCATAAATCTTCATATTTTTCCGGAAAGGAAATGATGTCCATTGCCGTATCAAGCAGGTCCTGGAGCTCCTCAACCGATAAATCTAAAATGTCAATCAGACTTCTCATCGTTCCCCCTAAGCATGAATCCAGGATTCATCTCTGGGTTGATCCCGGAATTTTTTCAGTTTTTCAATATCGATTGGGGAGAGTTCTCCTCTTCTTTGCGCAACGGTCATGGCCGCATCAAAATTGGAGAGCGCATAGAGGCTGACACCGGCCCGTTCAAAATTTTCCTTGCTTTCTCTCATATTATAGGTAAAAAGACTGACCAAACCCAAAACGTCCCCGCCAGCTTTTCTAACCGTGTTGACGACATCAATAATTGAACCGCCGGTCGAGATCAAATCTTCAACGACGACAACCTTTTCGCCTGCTTTCAGCTCTCCTTCAATTTGATTCTTCCTTCCATGGTCTTTCGCTTTGGAGCGAACATAACCCATAGGAATCCCCATCAAATGGGCGGTGATCGCCGCGTGAGCAATGCCTGCGGTTGCTGTACCCATTAAAATTTCGACATCTGGATAATGGTCCTCAATCATTTCCTTAAGGGCGGCTTCGACACGGTTTCGAACGGCAGGAGCCGTTAAAATGAGTCGGTTGTCACAATAAATCGGACTTTTAATCCCTGAAGCCCAGATAAAGGGTTCCTGGGGGCGAAAAAAAATAGCCTGGATAGAAAGAAGATCCTCGGCGATCTCTTCCGCTCTTTTTTGATCTTTAATATCCTGTGGATTCATCATCTTCTCCTGTAAAATCATGAACACAGCGAAGGTATTCTTTTAAAGGTTCCTTCGCCTGGGTAATGGGACGACCAACTACAATATGATCAGAACCGGCCAGTCTGGCCTGTTTTGGACTGAGAATTCTTTTCTGATCTCCTGCGGTTTTTTGGTTAAAACGAATGCCGGGCGTTACCGTTAAAAAATCGCTCCCGCAAAGACGGTGGATTTTTTCCGCCTCCAAAGCAGAACAGACTACCCCATCCAAACCAGCATCTAAAGCCATTTTAGCATAAGACAGGACAACCTGATCCAGGTCCTTGTCAATCAAAAGTTCTTCTTTCATGGTTTTTTGATCCGTTGAGGTGAGCTGAGTAACGGCAATGAGAAGAGGTCTTTTTCCTTCTTTATTCCGAAGTCCTTCCAGTCCTTCACGCATCATCTCCATCCCTCCGCTGGCGTGAAGGTTGACCATATCAATCTCTAAAGCGGAAAGAACCTCCATGGTCTTTTTTACGGTGGTGGGAATGTCGTGCACTTTAACATCCAAAAAGATTTTATGGCCCCGTTTTTTGATGGTTTTGATGATTTGAGGGCCCTCGGCGTAAAAAAGCTGCATACCAATTTTAAGGTAGGGCCTTTTTTCTCCAAAAAGTTCCAAAAATTCCATCAATTCATGACCATTTGAAAAATCACAGGCCACGATCACTTCTCTATTTTTCATGGCTGGCTCCTATAATATCTGTAAGTTGATTAATGCCCAACCGGTCCATCAGTTCAGGCAAGCCCTTTATAATTTTTGGACAAATCAAGGGATCAACGAGGTTCGCGGCCCCAATTTGTACAGCGCTTGCCCCTGCTTCCATCATCTCAATGACATTTTCACATGAAGAAATTCCGCCCATTCCAATGAGGGGGATCATTACGTTTTCATAAACCTGATAGACCATCGCCAGGGCAAGGGGAAAAAGAGCGGGTCCCGACAATCCGCCCGTTTTGGCTTTTAATATTGGCTTTTTTTCCCAAAGGTCAATGCGCATGCCCAGGAGGGTATTGATCAGGCTCAGCCCATCCGCTCCCCCATCTTCACAGGCTTTGGCAATCTCCGTAATATCCTTCACATTTGGAGACAATTTCATGATGATCGGTTTGGCCGTCACTTTTTTTACCGCTGAAGTGACTTCATAAGCGGCCTTCGGCTCCTTCCCAAAGGCCATCCCTCCTCCATGCACATTCGGACAGGAAATATTCACCTCCAGCCAGCCGACCTGCTCTTCCTGATCCAGCTTTTTTGCGGAAAAAACATAGTCTTCGACAGAAAAGCCGCTGATGTTCGCCATCACCTTTTTCTGAAAAAATTTTTTCATCTCTGGCAGTTCATAGGCAAGGACATGATCAATGCCAGGATTTTGCAGGCCGACAGCATTAAGCATGCCTGAGGGGGTTTCCGCAATGCGGGGCTCTTCGTTGCCAAATCGCGCCTTTGGCGTTGTCCCTTTGAAAGAAAAGGTCCCAAGGCAATTGAGGTCGAAAAGACGGGAAAACTCTTTTCCGTAGCCAAAGGTTCCGGAGGCTGGAATGATGGGATTATCCAGTTCGATTCCCAATAAATTAACTTTTAATCGTTCCATAGGATCTCCTCTCCATCAAAAACCGGTCCCTCCAAGCAGACTCTTTTTGGGCCGTGTAGGGTGTGAATCGAGCAGCCCATGCAGACACCAAATCCGCAGCCCATTCTTGCGCTAAATGAGTACTGTCCGGGGCTAAGCGCCTTTTCATGAACGGCTTTTAGCATTGGGTTAGGCCCGCAGGCATAAAGAAAAGAATAATTCAAATCCGCCATCCAATTCGTGACCGGGCCTTTTCGCCCCGCGCTTCCATCGTTTGTGGCTACCATGACTTGGGCGCCCAGTTTTTGGAACGCCTCCTGGTAAAACAGGGAGGAGCGATCGCGGGCGCCTAAAAGAACCTGGGCTTCTGCCCCTTGTTTTACCAATTCCCTGCAAAGCCAGTATAAAGGTGGTGCGCCTACTCCCCCTCCGATTAAAAGAGGACGTCTTCCGGCTAAGGAAAGATTAAAGCCCCTTCCTAATCCGGTGAGGACATCTAGTTTTTCACCGGAAGAGAGCCTGGCTAAAGCGTCAGTCCCCTGACCGATTCTTCGATAGATGAGGATGAGTTTTCCTTCTTTTCGGTCACAGTCACAAATAGAAAGTGGCCTCCGGAGGAAAAAGCCGGGCACTTTAAGGTTGACAAAGGTTCCGGGTCCTTCAACATGGCTGAGGTCCCCCTCCAGCCTTAGCTGAAAAATATCTCCGGCAATCGTTTTATTTTCTACAATTACAAACTGAGTATCCTGCATGGCTTTTCCTTATTTTCATCAGAGGACTGATCTAGGCGTTAATAGTCGAAATCGTGAGAGTCGTCTCCTCCAATACGTCCAGCAAAACGTTTACGGTGTCCAGGGAGGTGAGAATGCTGACATTATTTTCGGAAGCGCATTCTCGAATTTTTTGGCCGTCGGAATTCGAATCCTCTGCTTCAATGTCTCGGGTATTGATGACATAAGCAATATGACCCTGGCGAATGGCATTGGGAATTTCATCTGAACCGTCTGAAATTTTCTTTAAGATCCGTGTACGGATGCCATTTTCCTTGAGGAAGGCCGCCGTCCCTGACGTTGCTTCAATGTTAAAGCCCAGGTTATAAAAACGGCGGATAAAAGGAAGGGCTTCATCTTTATCTTTATCCGCAAGGGTTGCGAAAACCGTTCCGTAATTTTTTAACTTCATGCCTGAAGCCTGAAGAGCCTTATAAAACGCGCGGTTGAGTTTGTTATCGTAACCGATGGCCTCTCCGGTTGATTTCATTTCCGGGGTCAGGTAGACGTCAATGCCGCGGAATTTATTAAAGGAAAAAACAGGAACTTTGACGTAATAACGATTTTTTTCCTGAGGATAGAGGTCAAAAAAGCCCTGCTCTTTTAGGCTTTTTCCCAAAATTACCTCGGTCGCGATATCTGCAAGGTTATATCCCGTGGCCTTGGAGAGGAAGGGTACGGTTCGAGATGAACGGGGATTGACTTCAATGATGAAGACCTGGTCATCCTGATCGACGATGAACTGAATGTTATATAGGCCGATAATCCCAATTTTCAGTCCCAATTTTTTTGTGTACTGAAGGATAATGCCTTTGACCTTATCTTTGATGCTTACGGTTGGATAGACGGAAATGGAATCGCCGGAATGAATGCCGGTTCGTTCGACCAATTCCATAATTCCAGGGACGAAAACGTCCCGACCGTCACAAATCGCATCCACTTCAACTTCTTTTCCCTGAATGTAATGGTCAACCAAAACCGGCTTTTCGATATCAATTTCAACGGCCTCTTTAAGGTATTTGCGAAGTTGATCCTCATTGCCCACAATTCTCATGGCCCTTCCGCCCAAGACAAAGGAAGGACGGACCAATACCGGATAGCCCACTTCTTTTGCGGCTTTGAGCCCGTCTTCAATATTTGTTACGGCCATGCCGGCGGGCTTGGGAATCTTTAATTCATCCAAAAGCTGCTCAAACAGATTTCGATCTTCCGCCTTGTCAATCGCTTCGGTATCCGTACCGATAATTGAAATGCCCCGGCTTTTCAGGGGATCGGCCAAATTAATCGCGGTCTGACCACCTAAGGATGCGATGGCCCCCTTGGGGTTTTCATATTCCATCAGGTTCATGACATCTTCCGGCGTTAACGGGTCAAAAATAAGTTTATCCGCAGTGGTGTAATCCGTTGAAACCGTCTCAGGATTGTTATTAATGATAATAGCTTCATAACCGGCTTTACGGATGGTTTGAACAGCGTGGACTGAGGAGTAGTCAAATTCAACTCCCTGACCAATTCGGATAGGACCGGCGCCTAAAACCACAATTTTTTCTCGATTTGATTTTATGGATTCATTTTTTCCCGTATAAGAAGAATAAAAATAAGGAATATAGCCGCCAGTATGCGCCGTATCCACCATCCGAAAAGCAGGCCAGATCCCTTCTTTTTTCCTCATCTCAAAAACATCGATTTCGGCCATATCCCAAAGCTCAGCAATCGTTTGATCAGCAAAGCCCATCACTTTTGCCTCTTTGAGAACTTCGATCTTTTTCCTGTTGGCCTTTACTTTTTCTTCCATTTGAACAATTCTTTGGAAGGACTCAAGAAAATAAGGGGTAACCATTGTGATCTTATGGATTTCTTCCAGAGAGACTCCCCTGCGGAAAAGTTCCGCGATCGCACAAATATAATCGTCACGGAAAGTGGAAAGCTGACTTTTAATCTCTTCGGTGGGCATTTGGTCAAATTTTTTCTTATGAATATGATGGAGTCCATTTTCAAGGGAGCGGATAGTTTTTAATAAGCTCTCTTCTAAATTGGATCCAATGCCCATGGCCTCCCCCGTCGCCTTCATTTGCGTAGAAAGAATGTTCTGCCCTTCGCCGAATTTATCAAAGGGGAAGCGAGGAAACTTGCATACAATATAATCCAGCCTTGGCTCAAAGGCGGCCGTCGTATTGGAAATCGGAATCTCATCCAGATTCATTCCTACGCCAATTTTGGCGGTGACTCGGGCTATGGGGTATCCGGAAGCCTTCGATGCCAGCGCCGAGGAACGGGAAACTCTGGGATTGACTTCGATTAGATAGTATTTGCTCTCCGTGGGATGAAGGGCAAACTGAACATTACAGCCACCAGCAATTTTCAGTTCCTGGATAATCCGAATGGCGGAATCCTGGAGCATCTTTTCATCTTCTTTTGAAAGGGAAAGGATTGGGGCCGTCACCACGGAATCCCCCGTATGGACCCCAACTGGGTCAATGTTTTCCATTCCGCAGATGGTAATCGCATGACCAGTCCCGTCTCTCATGACCTCAAATTCAATTTCTTTATATCCCTTAACCGATTTTTCAATGAGGACTTCATGGACCGGAGAAAGTCGAAAGGCATTTTCTCCAATGGTCACCAGCTCTTCTTCATTATTGGCAAATCCGCCCCCTGTTCCGCCCAGGGTAAAGGCAGGGCGAAGAACAACAGGATAGCCAATTTCTTTTGCCGCTTCTTTCGCTTCCTCAAGATGATAAGAAATTTTTGAAGGAATCGTGGGTTCTCCCATTGAAGAGCACATTTCTTTAAAAAGCTCTCGATCTTCCGCTCTCTGAATACTGGTGATGGATGTCCCTAAGAGCTCAACCCGGCATTCGTCAAGGACTCCTTTTTGCGCTAATTTCATGGCAAGATTGAGGCCCGTCTGGCCCCCAATCCCCGGAAGGAGCGCGTCCGGCCTTTCGTAACGAATGATTTTCGCGATATATTCCAAAGTCAAAGGCTCCATATAAACCTTATCGGCAATCGCGATGTCCGTCATGATGGTCGCCGGATTGGAGTTACACAGAATCACCTGATAGCCTTCTTCTTTAAGGGCAAGACAAGCCTGGGTTCCCGCATAATCAAATTCAGCCGCTTGACCGACGACGATCGGACCAGAACCGATAATTAAAATTTTATGCAGGTCTTTTCTTTTTGGCATTATATTCTCCTTTGCGTTTATTTAAGGGCTTCTGGGTCTTTCGCCTGATAAACTATTTTTCCCTGAACGACAGTCTTCAGGCATTTTCCATAAACTTCCCAGTTGTCAAACGGTGTCGATTTTCCCAGGGAATGAAAATATTCACTTTGGATGCGATAGGGGCTCTTCAAATCATAAAGACAATAAGCATCATCGAAAGCAAGACCAAATCGGATTCTCGGTTGATGGGCCATGAGCTCAATCAGTTGATTTAACGAGAGAATTTCTTTTTTTACCAAATAGGTATAAAGAAGAGGAAAAGCCGTTTCCAGGCCGACGATACCAAAGGAGCTATGGGCAAGTCCTCTTGACTTTTCTTCTTTGCTGTGAGGCGCATGGTCTGTGACGATCATATCTATTGTCCCATCCTTGATGGCCTCAATCAGGGCTTTCCGATCATCGCAAGATCCCAGGGGAGGGTTCATTTTAAAGCGTCCGTCCTCCTGGAGGTCTCCCTCATCAAGGAGGAGATAATGTGGGGCGGTCTCAGCGCTGACATTGACGCCGTCTTTTTTTCCCTCACGGATAAGATCGCAGCTTTCTTTGGTTGAAACATGACAAATATGAAGAGGGCATCCAGTATCATAAGAAAGCTTGATATCTCGTTCAACCTCCTTCCATTCGCTGGCGTTGGGAATGCCGATATGGCCATGGGCCCAGGCGTAAGGACCGTCATTAAGATAGCCATTTTGAGAAAGGGAATTGACTTCACAGTGACAAGCGAGGATCTTCCCTGTTTTTTTGATTTTTACCATCGCTCGTTTCAGGATCTCTTCGTCCTGGATCCCATGGCCATCGTCGGAAAAAGCGATCACTCTGGAAGCAAGCTCTTCAATATCTGAAAGGACCTCTCCATTTTCCCCTTGCGTAACCGCCCCATAAGGATAAACCGGGACCAGGGCATCTTTTTTAATCCGCTCTTCTTCCTCTTTAAGATGATCCAGACAATCGGGCACCGGCTTTAAATTGGGCATAGCGCAAAGAGCTGTGTATCCTCCGCTTGCTCCGGCTAAAGTCTCGCTTTGAATGGTCCCCTTATAAGAAAAACCCGGTTCGCGAAGGTGAACATGAACATCGCAGAAACCGGGAAAAAAAAACCTAGAGAGATCTTGGGAAGACGAATGATTCCATTGAGAAATATCCTTTTTCATGATCCTTCCTTTCACACTCGAAAAAACCTGAATCATCGTAACACAGGCTGCAATCCCTGTAAACTTTTCTTTTTCTCTATTCTATCAAAAAGGAACAAAGCTGGCAGCTAGCCTGCCTAAGTTGCCATTTTTCCTCTTTTCCTTATGATAAAATGACCTAAAGCAATGGATACGGAAAAGAGGATTCCATGAACGAGAAAAAAGAAGAAAAGATTGAAGAGCAGATTCCGGGATTTTTGGATGAATATTTGAATTATATCCGTATCGTAAAAGGACTGTCTCCGTCCACGGTAAAGGAATATACCTATGACCTGATTAACTTTCTGCGTTTTACCCGAAACCGCTTGGGGGATCCTGCTTTTCGAACTCTTTCGGTTGAAGAAACCCCTATTGAAGAGATGGAAGTCTCTGAACTTTCCAAAGTAGAATTAAAAGACCTCCACGCGTATCTGGCTTACTCGGCAGACGCTCAGCTCAATTCCGCAAGCCGGAGAGCAAGAAAAACCTCTTCAATTCGTTCCTTTTATAAATATCTGGTTAATATTGGCGAATATTTTGAAAAAAATCCTGCTGACAAGCTGACTACCCCGAAAAGAGCAAAAAGAAATCCCGTCTACCTCACCTTACAGGAAGCGATCCAGCTGATCGAATGCGCAGCTGATCAAAAAAGCCGGTTTTTTCGATTTCGGGACGTTGCGATCCTGGTCACTTTTCTCACTACAGGGATTCGATTAAGCGAACTTTGCGGGATGAATATTTCCTCGATTAAGGACGATCATTTTACCGTCATCGGCAAGGGAAATAAAGAAAGAACCGTTTATATGACTGAATCCTGCAAAGAAGCTTTAAACCAGTACCTCAATGTCCGTCCCCGAAATGGGGATGAAAAAGCGCTTTTTCTTTCTAACCGTGGCCAAAGAATCTCCCCCCGCGCGGTCCAGCATCGGATTGAAGAAATCTTGCAAAAATCCGGTTTTGACACCAGCCGCTACTCCACCCATAAGCTCCGGCACACCGCCGCAACGCTTATGTATAAGGAAGGTGTGGATATCCGCACCCTGCAAAGGATCCTGGGGCATGCCTCGGTTCAAACGACCATGATCTATACCCACGTCGAAGATGAACAGGCCCGGGAAGGGATTTATAAAAATCCTCTGGCAGAGCTGAATATGGAGGGAATCGAAAATAATAACCGGTGAAAACTTAGCCCTTTAATCCACGGGCCTGACGGTCCATATCTTCAATGACAATGTCAAAGATTTCCCCCAGGCTTCGACAATAGGCCAAAACCAGCCAAGGCTCATTGGTGTGATAATGAATTTTGATTAAATTTTCATCCCCCACGGCAAGGAGGCAGTCTCCCTGAAAGTTTTGGACGAAATAGTCGTTAATTTTATTTTCGTCGAGATCTTCTCCTTCAATCAAAAGCTGTGTATCATAGCGATAAGGAATCATATTATACCTTCTTTCTGTTTTATCTTTTTCTTTTCATTCACTCTTTCCTTCGTTTTTCGTAAAAAAGTGACGAAGGACTGAACAATGCCGATCCCCAGTGCGACGGCAAAGGCCATCATTAAGGCTTTTGAGGCATAAGCGCCCGCTTCGAAAAGCCGGTCCGAAAGAAAAGCATTGACCGCCTGATAGATTGGGATACCTGGGACCATGGTATAAAGACTGGGAATCAGAATTGGCGTGACGGGAACCTTGAATTTTCTTGCGCCAACCTGTGCCCATAAAGAAACAAAAACGCTAGAGAGAAAAACGGAACCAAAATACTGCCATCGACTGGAAAAAAGACTATAGATAAGCCAGGACCCGGCACCGGCTAACATATTAAAAAACGAAATTTTTCGATTCACGTCAAAGGATCTCGTCGTGACATAAACGGCTCCGGCCGCGCCGATACATTCCCAGGTCAGCAAGCTGAAATCTAAGGCGTTCAATAATTCGATCATATTCTCGCTCCTGTTAAGAACATGGAGAAGCCAGTTCCTAAGGCTAAGGCGAGGGCCGTGGTCACCGCCGACAAAAAGTTACCGGCTCCGGTCAGATAATCTCCATTCATCGTGTCACGAATCCCGTTTGTTAACGTGGTCCCCGGGAAAAACTTGATGATGGAACCCAGGATCATTGTGCTCATTGAAAGGTCTCGATGAAGCTTGGATACCATGATCATCAAAAAGCTGCC
>CABTZP010000020.1 GCA_902489375.1 uncultured Tissierellia bacterium
CAGTTTTCCTCTGAGGATATTGAGGTCAAACTGGTCTTTATGGATGGACTCGGCTATGTGTATGATATTCGGGGAAATGGTCAGGAAGTTCTCATTGCCGCAGGTATTAAGGGACAAAACAGCATGATCTTTACCCCGGAAACGGAAGGGATTCTTGTGGTCGATGAAAATCTGCGGGAACTTGCAAAAAAAGAAAAAGTAGACCGTGATCGAAGAATCGAAAAAATTAAGAAACTTCCCAAGGGGCAAAATCCTGACACGGGAAATTCAGCGCCCGCCCCATTTATCGTTGATAACAGCCCTTATCTAAAGGAGAATGTTTACACGGTAAAACGGGGAGACAGTCTGTGGAAAATTGCCGCCCGGTATCTGGGAAAAGGGAGCCGGTACGGAGAAATTAAAAAGGCAAATGGACTTCAATCCAACACCATTTATCCGGGACAAAGGCTGCGGATTCGATAAGGCGCTGACCTTTTCGACTTTAACCGATCGGGCTCTCGTTTTGAGAAGCCCGATCTTTTTTTTTGCCTTTTTCATGTAACATTTCTTTCTGTTTTATTAGATTATAGTTAAAGGGGAAGAGGATAGACTTGATTTAGGTCTTTTTGTATATCTTTTTGTATATAAAGAGAGAAAGGAGTGGCGATGATAAAGAAAAACAAATTTTTATTCTATATCTTCATCTTTAGCCTCAGTCTTTTTTTCCTTTCTGCATGCGAAGGAAAAAAAAATAACAGGGTCCAAGGTTTAATTGGAAACTGGGAGTGTCAGATCGCAATGGACTCTTATGGTCCGGAAGAAGAAAACAAGAAGACAATTTATGCAACACATCATATTCATTTTGGAGAAAATAACGAAGGGTTATGGGAAACAAGGTTTCCTAATGAAACCTCAGAAAGCCATCGAACATTTACTTATAAAATATCAGATGATAAGGTCACCCTCCTTCTCGAAGATGGTTCGAAGGAAGAGTTTACCGTTAAAATCAGTGAAAATGCGAACGAACTCAATCTAAAAAATAAGAGGAGTGATTATAGATTAAAGAAAAAGTAATGAAGGAGAAAAACATGAAGAGGGAGGTGTTCAGCATGCTGGATGACAGCGAAATTATCGACCTGTTTTTCAAGCGATCCGAAAGAGCTATTACTGAGCTTTCGTCCAAATATGGGCGTTTATGCATGAAAATTTCCATGAATATCCTCTCTCAAGAGCAAGATGCAGAAGAATGCGTAAATGATTCTTATCTCGTCGCCTGGAATACGATCCCGCCCCAAAAGCCAAACCCATTGCGCTCCTACATCTGCCGAATTGTGCGCAACCAATCCATCAATCGGTGGAGGTATAAAAACGCAAAAAAAAGGAAGAGTGAATACGATCTTTGTCTGGAAGAGTTAGAAAATGTTTTAAGCGCTTCTGGGAAAATTGATGACGAACTTAACGAAAAAGCCCTAGTCTCCTATCTTGAAGAATTTTTAGACACTTTAGATCCCGTGAACCGAATGATTTTTATCCGAAGGTTTTGGTTTATGGATCCCTATCAGGCCATTGCAAAAAGGAGCGGACTTAGAGAAGTCACCATCCGCGTACGAATCAGTCGGACAAAAAGGAGCTTAAAAACATTTTTGGTAAAAAAAGGGGTGATCATATGAACGCTGAAAAAATCATGGATGCGATCGGTAAAATCGACGATAAATATATTGAAGAAAATGCAGTGATTGAACCGGAAAAAACGGATAAAAACCACTTTTTGGAAAGACCCCGAAAAACATTTTCTCTACGATTGTGTGCTTGTCTTGCCGCGGCTTTCCTCTTTATATGGTTTGGCATTTTCCAATCTCAAGCCATTCTTCGTCTTCCTTCAAAGGGAATCTCTGCATTGACTTCAGGGAGTAAAAAAGGAGATTGGGAAAAGATCATCATTGGAAATTGGGATGCTGATTTTGCATGCGATGTTCTTGGCCCGCAAGAGAATCCAGAGAAAATCGTTTTAGCGACCCATCATATTCAGTTTAGAAAAGACGGAAAGGGCCTCTGGAAGACCAGTTTTCAGAACGAAGCCCCGGATACCCAGCGCACCTTCATCTATCAAATCAAAGATGGAGAAATTACCCTTCAATTTGAAAATGGCTCACAGGAGACCTATCCCTTCACGATCCGTGAAAATGGAAAGGAGCTCATTTTAAAGATCAAGAGAAATGATCTAAAATTGAAGAGGAAGTAAGCGAAAAGTTTGCCCACAGAGGGAACCTGTGGTAAACTATTAAAGCTATTCTTATAACCAATGCTTTCAGCTGACGGAAGTTTCGCCTTTCGGTAACTTCAGAGGACGGAAGCTTTCATGATTGAATAGAACGCTAGAGGAAAAGGGGTGAGTTTGATGCAGAAGGATATTCAGCCGGAATTTTATGAGGATGCCAAGGTGGTATGCGCTTGCGGCAACACCTTTACAACAGGTTCTACTTCCAAGGAACTTCATGTAGATGTTTGCTCTCAATGCCATCCCTTCTATACAGGAAAACAGAAAATGGCAGAACGCGGCGGACGTGTTGAACGGTTCAAGAAAAAGTACGGTATCCAGTAGAAAAGGAGTCAGCCTGCGCGGCTGGCTTTTTTTATGAGACGGCCCCTTCAATCCTTTGAGAGGGCTGTTTTCTTATCTAAATGCTTACTTTATCTGAGTAAAGATCTGAGGAAAGGAACTCCCTAAGGAAGTCGTATGCTTTCAGTCGATCAGGCATCCCAGCTTTTAAATGACAATGAAGGAATCATCGCCCTCTCCTACCTTCTTAACCTCAGCTTGGGGGAAGTGCGAAGGCAGGGGGGAAAGATTCTTCAGCCGGAAGAGGAAAAGGCCTACCTTACCCTTGTAAAAAAAAGAAAAGCCGGGCTTCCCCTCCAATACGCGATTGGCCAATGGGATTTTTATGGAAGAACCTTTCGGGTGGATTCACGGGCGCTCATTCCCCGGCCGGAAACCGAACTTTTGGTCGAAGAAGTGTTAAAAAGAGGCGTTCGGGGAAAAAGGGTTCTCGAGATCGGAACAGGAACGGGGATTATCCCCATCACCCTTGCCCTGGAGACCCTTGAAAACGGCCCGCCAAATGAAATCATCGCCACAGATCTTTCCCCGGATGCCCTGGCCCTTGCGAAAGAAAATCAGGATCTTTTGGACCCGGAGAAAAAGACGAAAAAGCTCATTCGCTGGGTCAGGGGGGACCTCTTCGACGCCTTTACCGGACAAGCGGACTGGCTCATTTCAAATCCCCCCTATGTGCCTGAAAAAGGAAAAGAAGCCCTGCAAAAAGAACTTTTTTATGAGCCTTCCCAGGCTCTTTTTGCCGGCCCAGATGGTTTAGCTCTCTATCAAAGGCTTATTTTCCAGGCCCCGCCCCAGTTAAAAGAGGGAGGAAAAATCGCCCTGGAAATCGGAGATGACCAAGCCCTGGCCGTAAAAGATTTACTCAGGAAGGCCGGCTTTCAGAAGATTGAGATCCGAAAGGATCTCTGTGGAAGGGATCGGATGGTCTTCGCACAAAAAAAGACCAAAGGAGGAGACCTTGTTTGAAAATTTAAAAGATATTAATGAGCGTCTTCGGGAGATGGAAAACCGACTGGCCCAGCCGGACCTTCTTGCCGATATGAATCAGTGGAAGAAGCTCAATCGCCAATATGTGGACTTAAAGCCCATTGCTAAGGCCTACAACGAATATACCGAAGCCGTGGAGCTAGCCAAGGAAGACCGGGCGATGCTGGAAGAAGCGGAAGATCCGGAAATGGAAGAGATGCTTTCCCTGGACCTTGAAGAAAAGGAAAAAGAAGCGGAAAAGCTGGAAGAAAGCTTAAAAATGCTCCTGGTTCCCAAAGACCCCAATGATTATAAAAACGTCGTTGTGGAAATCCGCGCCGGGGCAGGCGGAGATGAGGCCGGACTTTTTGCCGGAGACCTTTACCGGATGTACCATATGTACGCGGATCAGGCAGGTTATCAAATTGAAGAGATTGACTATGAAGGTCAGGGAATCGGCGGCATCCGGGAAGCCGTTTTTATGGTCAAAGGAGAAGGGGCCTACTCAAAACTGAAATATGAATCCGGTGTTCACCGGGTGCAAAGGGTTCCGGAAACCGAGTCTTCTGGACGAATTCAGACTTCAACGGCAACGGTTGCCGTTTTGCCTGAAGCCGAAGATGTTGATGTTGAAATCAATGCCAATGATCTTCGCATTGATGTTTACCGATCGACCGGCCATGGGGGCCAATGCGTAAATACGACCGACTCCGCCGTGCGGATTACCCATATGCCGACGGGACTAGTGGTTACCTGTCAGGATGAAAAATCTCAGCTGAAAAATAAGGCCAAGGCCATGCAGGTCCTACGTGCTCGCCTCTACCAGCTGAAAATGGAAGAGCAGCAAAAAGAAATGTCCGATGACCGCAAATCTCAAGTGGGAACCGGAGACCGGTCAGAGAGAATCCGAACCTATAATTTCCAGCAGGGAAGAATCACCGACCACCGGATCAACCGGACAATCTACCAGCTTCAGGATTTTCTAAACGGAGAGATTGGAGAGATGATCGAAGCGCTTCAGCTCGCCGATCAGGTGAAAAAGTTAGAAATTATGGCCCAAAAGGCCCTGGAAGAAAAAACCGATCAGCTGGCATAGGTTTTCGTTAGGAGAAGGAAGGATGATGATGGACGAAAAACAAAGGCATTTTCAGGCTGAGCTTACTCCCTTTCCCTACAAAAGAGGGATCGGCCTGCTCCTGCCGCTTTTTTCCCTTCCTTCCCCTTATGGAATCGGGACCCTGGGGAAAGCGGCTTTTGATTTTATTGACTATCTGCATAGGGCCGGCATTGGTTACTGGCAAATCCTTCCGATCGGACCGACCACTTTTGGAAATTCTCCCTATTCTTCTCTTTCTTCCTATGGAGGAAATCCGCTTTTTCTTGACCTGGATGAGCTAACCAACAAGGGCTTGCTCAAAGAGGAGGAAAAAGATCATTGCAAAGTTGAGGATCCTTCTCGTGTGGATTATTCAGCCCTTTATAAGAACCGACCCCCGCTATTTCGAAAGGCCTTTGACCGTTTTAAGAAAAAGAAAGAGGAAGATCTGACCCTGGCCATGGACTATGAAGGCTTTCTTCAGGAAAATGACGATTGGCTAAGGGATTATGCGCTCTTCTGTGTGATCAGAAAAAAACAGGGCCAAAAACCATGGACCATCTGGCCAAAAGAGCTGAAGGACCGGGAAGATGAGGCCATTTTGGCATTTGAAAAAGCCCATGAAAATGACCTTCAATATGAAAAGTTTTTACAATTTATTTTCTTTCAGCAGTGGGAAAAGCTGAAGTCCTATGCCCATCAAAAAGGAATCTCTTTGATTGGAGACTTTCCCATCTATCTTGCTCTGGATTCAGCGGATGTTTGGAAAAATCCAGACCTTTTTCAGCTGGATGAAAAGGGAAATCCCCTGTTCGTTTCGGGCGCTCCGCCTGATTATTACAATGAGGACGGGCAGAAGTGGGATAATCCCCTTTACCATTGGCCGGCGATTCAAGCTGAGGGCTACTCCTTTTGGACGAGTCGCCTCCGTTTTTCTCTCAAGCGTTTTGACCTTCTTCGGCTGGATCATTTTCTGGGCTATGAACACTACTGGAAGATTCCCGCAGGGGATCCGACTGCCCGCGGAGGATTTTGGGAAAAAGGACCGGGTCTGGAGCTTTTTCAAGCCCTTGAAAGCGCCTTGGGCCCCCTGCCGTTTTTTGCGGAAGACCTGGGCGCCGTCGATGAAAAAGTCATCGCCCTTCGGGAAAAGACAGGCTTTGCGGGGATGTGTCCGATTGAATTTGCCTTTTCTTCCAAAGATTCTCCCTATCTTCCTCATCATTATCTCCGCCGGTCGGTAGCCTGCACATCGACCCATGATTCCGAACCCCTTAAAGGCTGGTGGGACCATCAGGATCCCTGGAGAAGGGAAGAGGTAAGAGCCTATTTTCATCTTACGGAAGAAGAGGATGTTCCCTGGGCAATCATGAGGGCCCTTTCCCTGTCCAGGGCCGATCTTTGTCTCTTTTCCATGCAGGATATCTTAGGCCTGGGAAATGAGGGCCGGATCAACGTTCCCGGGACAGTCGGGGAAAACTGGACATGGCGAATGCTTCCCGATTACCAATGCTTTGGCCGTGAAGAAGAGCTGAAAAAATTATCCAAAGAAAGCGGGCGATTCCATGAATGACCGGCTCAATGAGCAAGAATTTATTGAAGACTATAAAAAAAATATCCAAACCCTTTATTCCGTTGACCTTGTGGATGCGACAGGTTTTGAAAAATATGCCGCCCTCTCCCGGACAGTCATGGATTTGATTGCAAAAGACTGGATCAAAAGTCGAAAGCAGAGCGAAAAAAGCCGCAAAGAATACTATTTTTCCGCTGAATTTTTGATCGGCCGATCCTTAGGCAGCAATCTGTTAAATCTGGGCATTCTTGAACCGGTCAAAAAAATCCTAAAAAAGCTGGACCTGGATCTTGACCTTTTGGAAGATCAGGAAGAAGATGCCGCCCTAGGCAACGGCGGCTTAGGCAGACTGGCCGCCTGCTTTATGGATTCGGCGGCATCATTGGGGCTTCCCGTTCAGGGCTATGGCGTTCGCTATTCCCAGGGAATTTTTGAGCAAAAATTTTCCGATGGCTTTCAAAAAGAGCTGGGGGATGACTGGTTAAAGAAGGGTGATTTTTGGTCCATTCGCAAGGAAACGGATGCCCGAATGGTTCTTTTCCGGGACGAAACGGTTTTGGCCGTTCCCTATGATATGCCCCTGGTGGGTTACCATAATCACGTCATTAACACCCTCAGGCTTTGGCAGTGTGAACCAGTTGGATCAGGCTTTGACTTTGGCCTTTTTAACAATTTTCAGTACCGGGAAGCCGTTGACGGGCTAAGCCATGCGGAGGACATCACCCGGGTCCTTTATCCGAATGATAGTCAGCGGGCTGGAAAACTTCTTCGCCTTAAGCAGCAATATTTCTTTACTTCGGCTTCCGTCCAAGATCTGATCGTTCAATACAAGAAAAATCATCCGGATGATCCTGCCTTTGACCATTTTGCATCGTATACGGCCATTCAGCTCAACGATACCCACCCTGTCTTAGCCATCCCTGAATTGATGCGGATTTTCATTGATGATGAGAACCTGTCCTGGGATAAGGCCTACCAAATCAGCAGCCAGGTTTTTTCTTATACCAATCACACCATTCTCCAAGAAGCCCTGGAAAAGTGGGCTCTTGATCTTGTCGATGAAGTCAGTCCCCGGATTCTAACCCTGATCAGAGAAATTGATGCGAAGATGATTTCTGACTTAAAAAATCAGGGGATCAAGGAAGAAGAAATTGACCTCTACCGGATCATCAAGGATGGTCAGGTGAAGATGGCCTATCTTGCCGTATGGATGTCCGGTTCAGTCAATGGGGTTGCCAGGCTCCACAGCCAAATTTTAAAGGATCAGACCCTGGCGAACTGGTACCGGATTTTTCCGGATAAATTCAACAATAAAACCAACGGCGTTTCCCCCCGCCGCTGGCTCCAATTTGCGAACCCGGAGCTTTCTTCCTTTATCAGTGAAAAGCTGGAAGGGGACGAATGGAAAAGAGATCTGGGAAAGCTGGAAGGACTGAAAAAATTTGCGGATGATCCCGCGGTCTTGGCTGAACTTAGCCAAATCAAAAAAAAGAGAAAAGAAGCGCTTTCCAGCTATATTTTCCAGACCGAAGGCATTTTGGTGGATCCGAATTCTTTTTTTGATATTCAGATCAAGCGGCTCCATGAATATAAGCGCCAGCTTTTAAATGTTTTTCACATTCTTTATCTTTACAACCAGCTTAAAAATAATTCCGGGATGGACCTTGTCCCCCGCACCTTCATTTTTGGCGCAAAGGCAGCTCCCGGCTATTTTAGAGCTAAGGCCATCATCAAATTCATCAATGAGGTTGCCCGCATGGTCAATGCGGACCGGGACACCCGGGATAAGCTTCGCGTCGTCTTTTTGCAAAATTATCGGGTAACGTCCGCGGAAAAGCTCTTTCCGGCAGCTGACCTTTCCGAGCAGATTTCCACGGCCGGAAAGGAAGCCTCAGGAACGGGCTGCATGAAGTTTATGATCAATGCCACTCCGACCTTGGGCACCTTTGATGGAGCCAACATCGAAATTTTTTCCGCAGCCGGAGAAGAAAACAATTACTGCTTCGGGGCCAGGGTGGAGGAGCTTAACCATATTCAAAACGACTATAATCCCAGGGAGTTCTATTACAATGACCAGGAGCTTAAAAATGTCGTTGATTATCTCCTAAGGGACGATCTTCTTTCCGACCGGGGGTCCTTTATGTTTTTGGATATCTACAATTCCCTGGTCAATCCCCAGGACGGGAGCCGAGGAGATCAATATTACGTCCTCTATGATTTTCGCTCATACGTCGGCGCGCAAAAAAGGATTGACCGAGATTACCGGGATCCCTGTGGATGGGCGAAAAAGGGGCTGATGAACCTGGCCATGTCCGGGTATTTTTCTTCTGACCGCACGATCCGGGAATATGCGGATGAAATCTGGAAAATCGCTCCGCTCTCCTTCGCGGGCGAAAGAGCAGACGAAAGCGGAAAAAACCGATAGAATAAGAGAAAGAAGAGAGCGGAGAAAACTTTTTGTACGAAAAAAACTCCTCGATTGATCCATCAAAAAAGGGATTCTTTTTTCGGACGAAAAATTCATCAAAAGGAGGATCTATGCTTGTATCGGCAAAGGAAATGCTGCAAAAGGCCGTAGCCGGCCAATACGCGATCGGTCAATTTAATATTAACAACCTGGAATGGACGAAATCCATTCTTTTGGCGGCCGAAGAAGTGAAAGCTCCGGTCATTTTAGGGGTTTCTGAAGGCGCCAATACCTATATGACCGGGTATCAGACGGTATCCGCCATGGTCCGGGCCATGGATCAGAGTTTAAGGATTCGCGTTCCCGTTGCCCTCCATCTGGATCATGGGAAATATGAGGGCGCGAAAGCCTGCATTGAATGCGGTTACACTTCGGTGATGTTTGATGGTTCGAAATTTCCCTTGGAAGAAAATTTAGAAAAAACCCGGGAGCTGGTTGAGCTGGCTCATCAAAAAGGAATTTCCGTAGAGGCGGAAGTAGGAACCATTGGAGAGGACGCCACAGGAGGAGAAATCGCGGATCCTTACGCCTGTCGTCAGCTCAAAGACCTGGGGATCGACTTTTTAGCCGCGGGGATCGGAAATATTCATGGGATTTATCCGGAAAACTGGCCTGGCCTCCGCTTTGATGCCCTGGAAGCCATTAAGGCGCAAATCGGGGACCTCCCCCTCGTACTCCATGGAGGGACGGGAATTCCCCAAGATCAGATTCAAAAGGCCATTCGAATGGGCGTCGCGAAAATCAACGTCAATACCGATCTTCAGCTGGTCTTTGCCCAAGCAACCCGAGCGTATATCGAAGAGGGAAAAGACCAAGAAGGCAAGGGCTTTGACCCAAGAAAGCTGCTTCTTCCCGGCCAGAAAGCCATTGAGGAAAAAGTAAAAGAAACCATTCGCTTATTTGGCTCCGAAGGAAAGGGAGAATAAGCTCCTTACAAAAAGAGCAAAGCAGGCGATTGAAAGGCAAAAAGAATAGGAGAAAGGATGAGCCAGGGCATTGCCCTGGCTTTTTTTTGAAAAGAGGTTTTTTTTTCATATGCCAGGGAAAAGTTTTTCGTTTATCGGAAAAAGTTTGATATACTAAAAAAAGCTATTATTGAATCTTATCTTCAGAGAAATCATTTGCTCTTGAACTTGTTTTATATTCATTCGGAGGAACTCTTGGAATCTTTTCGCACGATGAAACTGCCGGAGCTTAAAGAAAAAGCGGCAGCATTAGGACTAAAAAGCGTATACCGATATCGAAAAAAAGAACTGATCGACTGGCTTGAACATCATGCTCAAGAAGAGGAAGAAAGCGGCTCAGATCAGAAGACGGCGCCGAGTAAAGGCATGGCCCAGCCCCTTGTTCGCGTCGAAAAAGAGGGGGCGGAAGAAGAGGAGCCGGAAGAAGAGGAGCCGGAAGAAAAGCCTTCTTTCCCAGAGGAGAAAGATAAAAAACCAGCCCTTCTGGAAGAAACTGGGGACCAGGCGGAAAACCGGGAAGAAGCCCCCGAAAAACCCTTTGATCCGAAGGTTGAATTTAAGTCATATCCCACCGCCACGGGCTATCTGGAAATCATGAATGACGGATATGGTTTCCTCCGGACGGAAGGCGATGGAGATAAAAAAGATTATTATATGCCAGCGGCCCATATCCGCCGGTTCGAATTAAAAACTGGCGATATGGTTGAAGGCATTGTCGGAGAAGCCAGGGACCGGGAAAAGTACGCTCCGATCATCTATCTTAATACGGTTAATGGAACTTCTCCAATGGAATTTAAGCACCGGTCGACCTTTGACAACCTGACGCCGGTCTATGCCAATGAAAGAATTCAGCTGGAACAGGGAATGGCCGATGTCTCCAACCGAATCGTCGATCTGGTTGCTCCCATTGGAAAGGGGCAAAGGGGACTGATTGTCAGTCCGCCCAAAGCGGGAAAAACTACCCTTTTAAAATCCATTGCCCGGTCGGTGGAAGCCAAATATCCCGAAATTTATCTTTTCATCCTTCTTATTGATGAAAGACCGGAAGAAGTGACCGACTTTGAATGGTCAGTTAATCAGATGCGCAAATCCGACGATCCGATTCGCACGGAAGTGATCGCCTCTACCTTTGATAAAACAGCGCAAAATCACACGATTATTGCCGAGGAACTCCTTGAGCGGGCAAAAAGACTGGTGGAAAGCGGACAGGATGTCATGATTCTTTTGGATTCGTTGACCAGACTTTCCCGCGCTTATAATATTGTCACGCCACCGTCAGGAAGGACCCTTTCCGGCGGCCTGGATCCGGTTGCCCTTTATCCTCCTAAGGCCTTTTTCGGAGCGGCCAGAAACATTGATGGGGAAGGGTCTTTGACGATTCTGGCAACCTGCCTCAGAGACACGGGCTCCAGAATGGATGATATGATCTATGAAGAATTCAAGGGAACAGGAAACATGGAAATTCACCTGAACCGAAATCTTGCTGAGCTTCGCATTTTTCCTGCCATTGATATCTTTGCTTCAGGAACTCGCCGAGATGACCTGCTCTTAACGGAAGAAGAAGAAAAAACGCTCATTCGGATCCGCCGAGAAGGGCGCCAGCAAAATCCGATTGACACCATGGAGCAATTTGTTCGCCTGATTAAAAATACAAAAAGCAATAAAGACTTCTGTGAATTGATCTTAAAAAAGCAATTTTAAAGGACTTGGCCTATGAAAAAAAATTGGTTTAAGAAGGCCCTTTTCCTTATCGCTGGCCTTTTTCTTCTCTCTTCCTGCACCCTGCGCGCGCAAAGGTTAAAGCCGGGTACCTATGAGGGATCGGGTCAGGGCTATGATCCGGAGATGCTGATTCGCCTGAGCGTTACCATTGATGAAACCGGATCGGTCTACGATTTAAAAATTCTTCAGCATAAGGAAACGCCGGAAATTGGAGGAAAGGCCCTGGACCAGCTCCGCCAGGAAGCCATTGAGAAAAATGGAGACAAGGTTGATACGGTCTCCGGGGCGACCCGAACCAGCGAGGGCTTTCGCCAGGCGGTAAAAAATGCCCTGGATGCTTCTCGTCAAGCGGAAAAAGAATCAGGCGAAAACCGCTAGGTTCATGTAAAATGTTGAAAGATACCCATTGATTGACTATAATGTGTAATATGTGATTTATTTTTTAAGGAGGAAGTTATGGCCCAGTACAAGCTAACTGTTCAACGTCGTGATGCGCACGGTAAAAACCAAGTCGACAAACTGAGAGATCAGGGGATCGTGCCAGGCGTTATCTATCATAAAGAAGGTGAAAACGAAAACGTTCAGATCAATGCCCTTGAATTCCGCAAGACCTATTTGGCCGCCGGATCATCGGCTCTGGTTGATTTGAATCTTGATGGACAAACCCAGACCGTCCTGATTAAAGATGTCCAGATTCATCCCGTAAAGGATCAGATGCTTCACGTTGATTTCCAGGAAGTTCGGGCAAATGAAAAACTCAAAGTCACCATTCCTGTCGTTCTTCTCGGCCGTGACAATATTCGGGTTCAGCCCTCCATTCTCTTGCAGCTTCTGGAAGAAGTGGAAGTGGAATGCTTCCCAAGAGATATTCCGCAGACAGCAGATGTGAACGTTGAAGATATGCAAATTGGCGATGTCGTCACCGTCGCGGACCTTGATATTTCGAGCAATGAAGCCATCCAAATCCTCCTTCCGGCAGAAGAGCCGGTTGCTTCTTTGAGCGAACCCAATAAGGAAGTGGAAGCTGAAGAAACGGAAGAGGAAGAAGCCTCTGCCGCTGATGTTCCTGAAGTGGGCAAGGAAGAGAAAGAACAGGAAGAGGAAGAAAAGTAATCCGTTCAGACCCCGAGACGAAGATCAAGGAGGCAGAAATCCCTGCCTCTTTTTTTATTCAAAAAAATCCCATGAAAATCGACCAATCCCCTTTTGAGCGACCGAACTTAGTCTTAATGAAGGGGGATGATGTTCAGGAAAGAAAGTTTGAGGATGGTCATGGATGAAAAAACAAAAGAACAAGTCAGCCAGATCGAAGGATATATCTTTGACCTGGACGGGACATTGATTGATTCGGAAAGAGTAATCGTCGAAGAGGTGCATAAAATCCTTCCCGGCTATGGGATCGGTCCTGAGGAAATGGATGCCTACACCCAGGCCATGCGGGGACTTAACCACGCCGAAGGACAAAAAGTCTTTCAGCGGTTTTTTGACGGACGGGTCGACTATCAAACCTACCAGGAGCTTATCGTAGACCGGGTCAAAAAAAGAATGGATGAGGGGGGCCTTCATCTCCTTCCCGGCGCCCGGGCTATGGTCAACTTCGCGAAGAACCATGGAAAGATCGCCCTGGCGACCTCCACCCCGGAGGCCCTGGCCAAAAGAAAGCTTCAAGCGGTAGGCCTGGAAGAAGAATTTGACTTTTGCGTCTTTGGCGACCATGTCAGGCAGTCGAAACCGGATCCTCAAATTTTTTTCATCGCCGCGTCCGGCCTGAAGCTTCCCCCGGAAAAGCTTCTGATTTTTGAAGATTCCAACAACGGGGCAAGGGCTGGTCTTGCCGGGGGCTTTCCCACTTTTTTTATTGAGGATCTGTCCAAACCCCAGCCTGAAGTATTAGAGAAGATTCAGGGGTATTTTTCTTCGTTAGAAGAAGCGTTGATTTTTTTGGAGGATGTCCTTGACTAAAGTTTTGATGGCTATGTCCGGGGGCGTTGACTCGACTGTTTCCGCCCTGCTTTTAAGAGAACAGGGCTATGATCTGGTTGGGCTGACGATGCGCCTTTATCCGCCCACACCCCAAAAATGGATTGGGGAAAATGGAGAAGTAAAGCTCCCTTTGGCAGAGCTGACCGAAGATGAACAGTCAGCCATGGCCATGGCCAAAAGTCTGGGCATTGACTTTCATCTCATCGATCTGTCTCTCACTTTTGAAGAGAAGGTCATCCGTCCTTTTATTGAAACCTACGAAAAGGGAGGGACGCCGAATCCATGCGTCTTTTGCAATAAGCATATTAAATTTGGCGCCCTTTTTTCCTATGCCCGAAGCTATGGCTGCGACTTTGTTTCGACCGGCCATTATGCTTCGGTCGAAAGGGTTCAGGGGACCTATCAGTTAAAAAGAGGAAAGGACCGGTCCAAGGATCAGTCCTATATGCTTTTTCAGATGGGCCAAAAAGAACTTTCTCAAGTGCTTTTTCCCCTGGGCGATCTTTACAAGGAAGAGGTAAGAACCATTGCAGAAAAAGCAGGCCTTGCAAGCTGGAATCGCCCCGACTCGGAAGATATTTGTTTTATTCCGAACGGGAATTATGTTGACTTTTGCCAAAGGCATGAGCGTAAAAAATATGGTCCCGGCAAATTAGTGGACCGGACTGGGGCGTTTTTGGGAGAAGGGAAAAATCCGATTGCCTATACCATCGGTCAGAGGCGGGGGTTAGGGCTTGCCAGACCAGAGCCGACCTATGTTTTGGATAAAGACATGGAAAAAGGAGCGGTCATTGTTGGAAAAGAAGAGGATCTGTTTTTTCAGCAAATCTCCTGCTCAAATTGGAACTGGATGAGCGGAAAATGCCCCCAAGATCCCCTGCATGGTCAGGTGAAAATTCGCTATCTGGCGAAAGAAGCTCCTTGCGTGATGGAATCCTTATCGGCTTATCCCGATCGGGATAAAGTGGTGATCCGCTTTAACAAACCGCAAAGAGCGCCTGCTCCCGGCCAGTCCGCCGTCGCCTATGATGGAGATCTTGTACTCGGCGGCGGAACCATTTGCAAAGTTCTTGACAAAGAAGAGTAGGGACTTGAACCAGTTCATTTGGAGGAAGAAGAGATCATGAAAATTATCATTTGCAAAAATTATGATGAAATGAGCAAGGAAGCGGGAAGAATGGTTGTCCGGCAAATTCAGGAAAAGCCCAATTCCGTCTTGGGCCTTGCCACCGGCTCCACCCCGATCGGTCTTTACCAGTACCTGATTAAGGCCTATGAAGCGGGTGAAATTGACTTTTCCAAGATCACAAGCTTTAACCTTGATGAATATATCGGCCTTTCGGAAGACAATGACCAGTCCTACCATTATTTTATGAAGGAAAATCTTTTTTCTAAAGTGAATCTGCCCAAAGAAGCCATTCATTTTCCCGCTGTGGAAGGAGCGCTTTTTGGCCGTGGCTATGACCGGGCGATTGAAAACGCCGGCGGCATTGACCTTCAGGTCTTAGGCATCGGCCGTGATGGGCATCTGGCTTTTGTTGAGCCGGGGGAAAAACTTAACGTCTATACGGGAAAATCCGATCTCCTGCCGGAAACCATTGAAGATAACGCCCGTTTCTTTGCTTCCAGGGACCAGGTGCCTACCCAGGCGGTTTCGATGGGCATGGGTTCGATTATGCGAGCAAGAAAACTTTTGATCTTAGCCAACGGAAAGGCGAAAAGGGAAGCCGTTGCCCAGCTTATCGAGGGAGAAAAGGTGACAACCCGCTGCCCGGTAACCTTTGCCCTGATGCACCCGGACGCGACGCTGATCGTCGATGAAGAGGCAGCTGGAGAAGCTCCTTGTTAGACAGCGTAAGAATTCTAAAAAACCTCTTCGCCCCAGACGGAGCGAAGAGGTTTTTTTTAGGATATCCTCATAATGATAGGAAGAATTAATTCTCCTGCTTTTTAATCGATTCAACGACGGCGTCAGCCATGGCGTAGATGTCCTTAACTTCGGTTTCATTGACCGAGGACATGAAGGAAACTTCAGAATCCAGATAGTAGATTTCGAACATCTGATCTAAAATCTTCTTCATCGCCGAAGCGGAGTTTGGTGCCCAGGTTCCATTTTCAATGATACCGACGGTTCTCTTCTGAAGATTTAAGTCCACCATTTCATTGAGGAAGTTTTTCATTGGCGGATAAACTTCCAGATTGTAGGTCGGGCAGGCTAAGACAATGTGTCCGACACGGAAGGCTTCAGAAATCAGATAAGAGGCATGGGTCTTGGAAACATCCCAAACGGTAACATCCGTAACACCGCGTTTTACGATTTCAGAGGCGAGGATCTGTGCAGCCCCTTCAGTGTTGCCATACATAGAGGCATAGACAATCATGACCCCATTGTCCTCCGGAGTATACGAGGACCACTTATCATACTTGTCGATGATATAGCCTAAATTCTCTCTCCAAACCGGGCCATGGAGGGGGCAGATGACTTTAATCGGAAGCTGGCCGGCGACCTTTAAGACCGCCTGAACATAGGGGCCGTATTTTCCTACAATGTTCGTGAGATAGCGGCGGGCTTCACTTAACCACTCTCTGTCAAAGTCAACTTCATCGTCAAAGAGTTTTCCATCCAAAGCCTTGAAAGAACCAAAGGCGTCCGCCGAGAAAAGAACGCCGTTGGTGGTGTCTAAGGTTGCCATGGGCTCTGGCCAGTGGACCATGGGCATCTGGACAAAGGCGAACTTATGAGCGCCAGAGGAGAAGGTATCTCCGGTTCCCACGGTGATTTTCTTTTCACAGTGGAAATTATACTGGGTCATAAAATAGAAACCCTTTTCGGTAGAGATCACGGTTGCATTCGGATAATGATCCAGAACCGCCTGAAGGCTGGCGGCATGGTCAGGCTCCCAGTGGTTTACGATGACATAGTCCAGGTCTCTTCCGTCCAGGACATAGGCAATATTATCCAAAAGCTGACGGCAGGCGCCCCAGTCCACAGTATCAAAAAGAACCGTCTTTTCATCTAATAAAAGATAGGCGTTATAGGAGACGCCCCAGGGAATGGGGTGAATATTTTCAAAAAGATGGGTCCGGTGATCATTGGCACCAATCCAGTAAAGATCTTCAACGACTTGACGTACATTATGCATAGAAAAACCTCCTTTAATTTCGCCGGGGAAATGGTCAGGCCCAGGCGAAGGTCCATGTTCTACTTAAAACGAAAGACAAGATTTTCGACCTACTTGGCAGGAATAAAGCCTTCCTTGCCATCCCCGCACTTGGGGCAGAGGTAGGTATCAGGAACCTGATCAAAAGGAGTTCCTGGAGCAACGTCTGCTTCGGAATCGCCATAGATCGGATCATAACGATGGCCGCAGCCACCGCAGACATAAACGCCTTCAGCGGCCTTGGGGTCCTGTTTGACGTGCCTGATGTCACGTTAGGAGCGGGTAGTTTCGGAGCTGG
>CABTZP010000021.1 GCA_902489375.1 uncultured Tissierellia bacterium
GCGCACCCCCTTTTTCAATTTTTCCGAGAAGCTCCCCACCATCATCTTTTGTCTCTTTAAACCCCTCCCAAGCACCCCCCCGTTTCAGTAAGGTGTCTTCAGCCTCATAGACATAGGCCATTCCGCCGATTCCTATTCGCTGAAGGAGCCGATAACGGTCATGTAAAATAATTTGATCCATGCCGAACTCCTAATAACTCAACAAAGTGAGGGTGATATTATCCTTGCCCCCGCCAGCGATCGCCATTGACATGAGCTTTTCCGCTTTTTCCCTCGGTTCCGCTTCACTTTTCAATAGGCAGGCAATTTCCTCTTCTTCCACCATATTCGACAAGCCGTCCGAACACAGCAGGAGCTGGTCTCCTGCTTTTAGGTCAATGAGATCCAAATCCGTTTTTTCTTCAGGGTCAATGCCAAGCGCCCGTGTCAGCGCAGATTTTTCAGGGGAATGTCGAGCATCTTCCTTTGTCATGAGCCCCTTGTTGACTAAATTTTGTACCAGAGAATGATCCTCTGTAATTTGCCTAAGCTCAGAATCTCTCATCAGATAGAGGCGGGAATCTCCGATATGGGCAATATATGCCTTTGATTTGGCGATCAACAGGGCGACAATCGTCGTACCCATATTATGATACTGCGGGCTTGACTGTCCTTTCGCGTATACGGCCTGATTAGCTAAAGAAACTGCTTCCAAAAGCAGATCCGCATAGTCTTTTTCTTCGCTTTTTTCGGTAAAAAATTCGATGACCGTATCGACCGCAAGATGCGAGGCGACTTCCCCAGCTTGATGTCCGCCCATCCCATCGCAAAGAACGAAAATTGAAAAAAACTCATTTTCAAAATGGGCATGGGCATCCTGGTTGCTGGAACGAACCAGTCCCTGATTTGTTAAAGAATAAAAGTTCATTCCCTTTCCCCCATATTTTCAAATTGAATGCGTAGCTGACCGCAAGCCGCATCAATGTCAGCTCCCCGCTTATTTCGAACCGTAGCCTGAACCCCGCGGCGGTTGAGTTCATTTTTGAAGGCATAAATTTCACCCTGTCCCGCGGATTTTTTCTGGTATTCCTGAATTTCATTCAGGGGAAGCAGATTAATATGATAGGCTGGCCCGCGAAATCTTCGGGCAAGGTCACGCAAGTCCTCTTCCTGATCATTTTCTCCGTGGATCAGAACATATTCAAAAGTTACCCTTCTTCCCGTTTTTTCAAAATAATGCGAACTAGCGCAAAGAAGCTGATCAATGGAATACTGATTGGCAATTGGCATCGTCTTTTTTCTTTTTTCATCGGTCGAAGCATGGAGGGAAATGGCCAAATTAATGGGAAGCCCCTCTTCAGACAGACGAAGAATTTCCGGAACCAGGCCGGAGGTGGATAGGGTGATCGACCGACAGGAGAGGTTCTTTCCCTTGGGGTGGGTTAGCAGACGCAAAAAGCGAACAACTTCCTCATAATTATCCAAGGGTTCTCCAATTCCCATGAGTACCACCCGATCCACCCGCTGATGCTCAATTTCTTCCACGACATACACCTGGCAAAGCATCTCTTCCGCCTGAAGGCGTCGCTGAAAAGGGGCCTTTGTCGATGCGCAAAAAACACAGCCCATCCTGCAGCCGACTTCTGTGGAAAGACAAAGGGTGTTGCGGTTCTCATAGGGCATAAAAACAGATTCAACCACAGCCCCATCGAACAGTTGAACCAACAGCTTTTTTGATCCGTCCCGGGACAATAAGCTTTGAATGATCTGGCCAGAACGAATAGGATAATGCTTTAATTGATCCCGCAAGGGTTTTGAGAAGACCGTCAATTTTTCCAGATCAAGGCCTCTTTCCACATGAAAAAAGTGAAAAAGCTGCCGGCCACGAAAGGACTTCTCGCCCAAATCTGCCATGAGCATTTCCAACTCATCCAGATACATTGCATTTAAAGCTCGATCCATTCTTCCTCCTTGATCTCCACGCTTTCATTATATCGCAGAAGGGCAAACTCTGTTATGGGCTTACTGATCCTTTCGAAAACGGCTGACAAAAAAGCCATCTGACCCTTCCAGGAGGGGGGAAAAATGAATTTGATTTTTTCCCTTGAAAAGTCCTTCCTGCAAAGGCTCCTTTTGAAAAGAAGGAGGAAGCGTTTGAATGACCTCTTCATTTTCCCTTTTTCCATAGGTACAGGTTGAATAAACAAGCCTTCCCCCCGGACGAACATAGGATTGGGCATTTTTTAAAAGCTGCTTTTGTAAGACTTGTAAATCCAAAAGATCCGCTGGTTTTCGATGATAGCGAATATCTGGTTTTCTTCCCATAAGGCCCAGCCCCGAACATGGGGCATCGAGCAGGACAAGGTCAAAAGATTCAATCCATTCGGGTTTTTGTATTGTCCCGTCTAGATGAAACAGATCAATCGTATGAAGATGAAGCCTTTGAATATTTTCCTTAAGCCGAATCATCTTTTCTTCACTTTTATCATTGGCAAAAATTTTCGCTTCAGAAAGAAGGGACATGACCGCGGTTTTTGAGCCGGGAGCCGCGCAAAGATCGAGGATGCGGGCGTCTTTTCCCAGGCCCTCTACCGCAAATCCTCCGGCCAGGGCCGAAGGCTGAGAGGCAATGGTGATTTTCCCCTCCTGAAAAAGTCGGCTTTCAGTAATCGGCCCCCCCTGAGTGAGCAGAGAATGGCTTTCGAGCCTGGATAAAGTAATACCTAAAATTCCTTCTTTTTCTAAGGTTTTTTTCGCTTCCTCTCTGGAAAAAGGAGGACAAACAAAGAGGACAAGCGGAGCAGGCTGATTATTCCTTTTTAGAATTTCCTTCACCTCATCTAGGCGATAGGATGCCAATAATAAATCGATGACCCAGCGAGGATGCGAGCTTAAAATCGATAAGTCTTCCAGCGGGTCTCCTGTATTGACAGTCAGGATTTCAGATCCCTTCCGGACCATGGTCCGGAAAAGGCCATTGACATAGGCTCTGGCATAAGGCGCTTTGATCTTCGCAAGCTCGACCGCCTCGTGGATGGCCGCATGGGAGGGTGTATGAAGAAACCATAGCTCAAAGGCTCCCTGGCGAACAATAGCCCGGACAATGGGCTTTTGGGAAGCGATCGGCTTTTTAGATAAACGGTTGATAATGTGGTCCAAGTGAAAAAGATGCTCAAGGGTGCCGTAGACCAAGGCCCGCATAAGCCCCGCGTCCCTTGGATCCTTAAGGTCTTTTTCCCGATCATTTAATAGATCCGTAAGGTCGCTTTGCCCCTTATCAACCTCTTTAAGAATTTCAATCGCATATATCCGGGCAGGATTAGGCATGACGCACAGCCTCCTTCACCGGCTCTTGCGCCCGAGCGCCCACTGGGATCGCATAGCCGTTAAGAAACGCGCCGACATCCATAGGCTTTTTGTTGGTGGGCTGAATCTGATCAATGACAAAAAGTCCGCTTCCCGTCTTTAGAAAAATGCCCTGCTTGTCCGCCCGAACAACCGTTCCTGGCAGGATGGACTTGTCCTTTTCTTCCTCCGGTTCCTGATGCGCCCGATGGACTTTATAGGTGATCCCATCGATTGTAAACTTCGCACCCGGCCAATCTTTAAGGGTTCGTACCTGGTTGACCAGGTCTCGGGCCGTTTTTTCAAAATCCATCCACCCCTCTTCTTTTTGTATTTTATCCGCGAAGGTCACCTTTTCAGGGTCCTGCGCTTCTTTATTTTGAAGAAGCCGGTCATAGTCTCGAATAGTCTCCAGTAAAAGGCTTGCTCCGGCTTCAGCCATTTTTTGACTTAGGCTATCCAGATCATCCTCTTCTTCAATAGAGACCTCTTTTTTCGCCAGCATCTCTCCAGCGTCCATCTCCTTTCGGATCAGCATAGAAGTGACGCCGGTGGTTTTTTCTCCGTTTAAAAGTGCTCTTTGAATCGGGGCCGCTCCCCGGTATTTGGGAAGAAGAGACCCGTGAATGTTGACAATATGATCCGGAAAAGCCTCCCTAAGCTTCTTGCCAATAATCTGACCATAAGCGATGACGACCAGGAGGTCGGGCTTAACCTCTTTGATTTTCTCTACTACTTCAAGGTCATTGACCTTCTCCGGGGTTAAAACCGGCAGTTGATGGGCCAGGGCCAGGGCTTTAACCGGGGTAGGACTTAACTTCTTACGGCTTCGCAGGCGATCCGGTTGGCTTATGACCAGTTTTACTTCCATATCATCCGCTTCAAGAAGGGCCTGCAGACCGGAAACGGCAAAATCCGGGCTGCCAAAAAAAACGATTCTCACTGATCTTCCTCATCTTCCTCAAGGTCATTTTTTTCCTGGATAATGCCGACTTCCTGTAAATAAGAAATTTGTTCCTCTGTCGGGTGCTTCAGGTCAATTTCTTTTTCGACTTTCTCCCGGAATAGAACCCCATCCAAATGATCGATTTCGTGACATATGCAACGGGCAAAGAGTCCCTCCGCTTCGATTTCTTTTTCCTCCCCATTTTCATCGCTATAGCGAACGCGGATTTTTTGAGGGCGTTTGACCGTTCCATTAAATAAGGGCAAGGAGAGACAGCCCTCAATATCAATCCCTTCTTCTTCAGATCGTTTTAAAATTTCAGGATTGACCATTTTATAGACCCCCTCACCCACATCCACAACGATATATCGGCGCAGCTTTCCGATCTGGGGACCCGCAAGGCCGATGCCTTTGGCCTCATACATGGTCTCTACCATATCCTCTAAAACTTCTCGGACCTGGTCATCAATTTTTTTGACCGGTCGAGCTTTTTTTCTGAGAATTTCATCTCCTTCAAATCTAAGCAGTCGAATGGCCATTTTCTTCCTTTCTATTCGGCTGGACCCTTACATCTCAGAAAGGGGATCCAGACTGACATTCATTAATAATTCCCGGCTCGATGGAAATCTTTGTATGATTTCCCTGCCGAGGACCTTCAAAGCTTCTCCGTCATTTGAGCGGACCATGACGAAAAAACGATACCTTCGATCAATACGCTCGATCACACAGGGCACGGGTCCGTCGATCCGCATACTTATCTTATTAATTTTTTCCCTATCCGAGAGATGATCTGCGAAATTTTTGATCTTCCCTTGGGCGCTTTCCCTTTGCTCATCCAAAAAACGCTGAATTTGCCATCCCCTTTTTAAAGCCTGATTGCGGTCATAGCCAGAGATTCGAATAAACAGTTCTCTGGAAAAAGGAGGGTAGGCATTTGCATAGCGGTTTTGCCGTTCCCAGCGATAAAAGGGGTCAATTTCCTGCCGACTGGCATAGACGATGGCCGGATGATCGGCCTTATAGGTTTGAATAAAGACCCTGCCCGGAATCTCTCCCCGTCCCGATCTTCCCGCAACTTGGGTGATCAGCTGGAAAGTCCTTTCCGCCGCTCGAAAGTCCGGGAGATTTAAGCTGATATCTGCCGCCATAATGCCAACAACCGTAACAGCGGGAAAGTCAAAGCCTTTTGCAATCATCTGTGTCCCAATCAGGATATCAATCTTTTTCTCCAGCATATCATGATAAACGCGGCTATAGGCGCCTTTTACCCGCATCGTATCCGCGTCGGCCCTTTTGATCCTCGCCTGGGGAAATAATTTCTTGGCTTCCTCTTCCAGCTGCTCCGTCCCAGCGCCAAATTCTTTGATCGCCTGAGACCCGCATTGAGGGCAGCGATTTTCCATCCGCTTTTCTCGTCCGCAGTAATGGCAAACCAGACGTTCTCTTCCTTTATGATAGGTCATGGCCACATCACAGGCGTCACACCGGTAGACATAACCGCAGGACCGGCAGAAAACAAAAGAAGTATGACCTCTTCGATTTAAAAAAAGGATGACCTGCTGGCCTTCTTCCAGGGCCTGATCCATTGCTGTTTTTAACGGAACAGAAAACATAGACCGATTATTTCTTTTCAGCTCTTCTCTCATATCGACGATCTCGATATGAGGAAGCGGCCTTCCTCCGGTCCTTTCCGGAAGATTGATGCGAACCATTTCTCCTTTCTCGACCCGATAAAGACTCTCAAATGAAGGCGTCGCCGATCCTAAAACTAAAGAGCAATGGTGGTAATTGGCGCGAAGCCGGGCAATCTCATCGGTGTGATATTTGGGATTTTTTTCACTGATATAAGAAGATTCATGCTCTTCATCAATGACGATGATGCCCAGCTGGTGAAAAGGAGCAAAAATCGCCGATCGGGCGCCAATCGCGATAGAAACTTCTCCTCGAGCTATTTTTTCCCATTCATCGTAGCGTTCGCCTAAGGATAATCGAGAATGAAGGATGGCGACTTTTTTTCCAAATCGGCTTTCAAAACGATGAATCGTCTGGGGCGTCAGAGAAATTTCTGGAACAAGGATAATGGCCTCTTTGCCCTCGCCAAGAGCGTGTTCCACAAGCTGCAAATAAATTTCTGTTTTCCCTGATCCGGTGACTCCGCAAAGAAGGTAGGTTCCCTTTTTTGCTAAAATTTTTTCATAGGCCTCACGCTGAAAAAAAGTCAGCTCTTTTTTCTGATCTGGGGTTTTATCTTCTGAAACCCTCCTATAGACCCGCCTTTGGCTTTTTTCAATCCACCCCTTTTGGATCAGGCTTTTTAAGGTTTCTGACGAGGCCCCGGTTTCTTTGAATAGGCGAGTCTGTTCCAAGGCCCCTTCCTTAGCTAAAAGCGCAAGGACATTTTTTTGTTTTATTGCGTTTTCCCTTGGAGAGGCCTTTTCTCCTTCTTTCGTCAGCTGGTAGTATCCTTTTATTTTCGGCTTTACCTTGCTCGAAGACCCCGGCGGAAGAACCGTTTGAAAGGCGGAATTAAAATCCGAAAGATTTTCTTCAATCATCCACGAAGCCAGAAAAATCGCTTCCTCTGATAGAGGCGGCCGTGAATCAACGATAGAAAGAATGGGCTTCGTTTTAAAGGAACAGGTCTCCCTGAACTTTAAAACCAGCCCTTCTCTTGTCTGACTCCCCCGTCCGAAAGGGACCAAAACCGTTGATCCCTTTTTAATCTGATTTCGCAATTCTTCTGGAATCTCATAAGTATAGAGCCTGTCGGTCACCCGCGTTCCCGTATTGACCACAAGATCCGCATATTGGCTCATACCAGAAGGTCCAAAATACGGTCAGCCACCTCCATCTTGGAAAGCATGGGATAGGCTTTTTTATCCGTCCGACTGTAAATGGTGACGACATTGGTGTCGCCATCAAAACCTGCCCCCTGGAGGGCAACATTGTTGGCGACAATATAATCGGCATTCTTGGCTGAGAGCTTGGTTTTGGCGTAGTCTTCAACATTTCTCGTTTCAGCCGCAAAGCCAATTAAAACTTGATGGGTCTTCTTTTTTCCCATCGTTTTCAAAACATCCACCGTTTCTCGAAAAGCAAAGGTGAACTCATCCGTTCGGCCCACTTTTTTCATTTTGTTGTCTGAAAAGTGACTTGGGGTCATATCACAAGGAGCGGCTGCCATAATCAGCGCGTCACAGGCGTCAAAATGAGCGTCGACGGCCTCCAGCATTTCCTGTGTTTTTTCAACGTGCTGGCAGGCTGCTCCCCTAGGTTTTTGAACTTTGAGATCTCCATGGATAAAGATGACCTCCGCCCCCCTTTTGACCGCTCTTTGAGCAATGGCAACGCCTTGTTTTCCAGAAGAATCATTGGTAATATAACGGACCGGATCAAACCGCTCTTTGGTTGGACCGCCAGTGACAATGATTTTTTTGCCCGCCAGATCTTTTTTCGTAAAAAAGGTGTCGATCTCGTCAAAAAGCTCTTCCGGCTCAGGCATTCTCCCCATGCCCTTCTCCCGACAGGCCAGAAGCCCTTCTTTGGGCTCAATCACCTTGATACCCCGACGCTTAAGAAGATCCAGATTGGCCTGGGTAGAGGAGTTTTCAAACATATGCACATTCATTGCCGGGGAAAGGATGATCGGACAAACCGAGGCCAGAAAAGTGCTTGAAAGAAGGTCGTCGGCAAGGCCATGGGCAAATTTCGCGATGACATTTGCGGTGGCCGGGGCGATGAGAAATACATCGGCTCCACGGGTCAGATCAATATGGGGAATGAAGCCCTCCTCCTGACTGAAAAGGTCGGTGTAAACCCGGTGAGAAGAAAGGGTCTGAAAACTCAAAGGGCGCACAAATTCTTGAGCCCCTTGGGTCATGATGACCCTGCAATCGGCTCCCGCTTTGGAAAGGAGCGAAAGGAGCGATAAGGTTTTATAAATCGCGATTCCGCCCGAAACACCGATGAGGATTTTTTTCCCTTTTAAGCTTGTCATGGTTCAAGCTCCTGCGTTTTTTCTTCCGGATCCCCATCTTCTGTATCCGCTGGTGTCATGTCATCGTTCAAAAAGCCATCCTCCAATGAAACTTCCTCTTCAAGGTCTTCATCCGCCGAGAGCTTTTGAGAAAGACTTTCTTTTTTTTCTTCATCATAGGCTTCTTCCTCTTCTTCTTGATCGCTCAAAGGGCAAGGAAGATCGCCCGGATCGCAGCTGTGAATTTTCCCCGACATGACCTCTTCCAGGGCCTGCGTAACCGGCTTTTGGGCATCGGTTTTAATGAGGGGCTTCGACTGATCGATGAGTAATCTTGCCCTTTTCATACACATAACACAAATCTCATAGCGGCTTTCTGAAATTTCAGAGAGTTCTTGAAATGACGGATTAATCATGAAATTCCCTCCAATATTTTTCCATTATCTGATGGTTGACCCGCAAATTTTCAGCATCCAGGATATGCAGGATTTTTTCAGCGCAAGCGGGGATCTGATCATTGATGACGGCATAGTCATAGTCAACCATCTTTTTAATTTCCTCTTCCGCCGTCCTCATGCGAATGGCAATTTCTTCCTCTGTTTCAGCCCCCCGATGCCGGATTCGAGATACCAGATCCTCTTTATGGGGCGGGAGGATAAAAATCTGAACCCCTTCTTTAAAGTTATTTCGAACCTGTTCCGCCCCCTGGACATCAATTTCCAAAATGACATCGAAACCCATTTGAATTTGTTCTTCAACAAATTTTTTCGGTGTTCCATAATAATGTCCATGGACATTGGCATACTCGATAAACTGACCCTCATCAATCATCTGGCTAAACTGGTCTTCGGTCAGAAAAAAATAATTTTTCCCATCTAATTCCCGGGGTCTTTTTTTTCGCGTGGTGGCCGAAATGCTGATTTTTAGATCCGGATTCTGCCGAATAAGCTCATCGACCAGCGTACCCTTTCCAACGCCAGAAGGGCCGGAAATCACAATTAGATGTCCTTGCTTTTCCATCGTTTTTCCTCTCATTCTATCTATTCGACATTTTGCACCTGTTGGCGGATTTCTTCAATCAGTGTTTTCGCTTCAATCACCAGGCCGCGAATTTCAATATCATTGGACTTAGAGCCGATTGTATTCATCTCCCGATTCATTTCCTGAACCATAAAATCTAACGTTTTGCCCATGGGCTTTTTTTCCTCCATGGCCTTTTCCATGGCGGCAAAATGGCTTTCCAAACGGACTAACTCTTCGTCAATGGCGAGCTTTGACGCGTAAATCGCCATCTCATTTTCAAGCCTTGCCGGATCAAGGATCTCCGGATCTTCGATGATCTCCTTCATTCGCTCTTCCATCCGATCTCTTTCTTCCCGGAGAAGGTCCGGCTCCCGCTGACGGATCTTCTCATGGACCGCTTGGAGCTTAGATAACTTTTCTTGAAGATTTGCTTTTAACCTTTCCCCCTCCTCCTCGCGGAAGGCCTGGCAGTCCCTTAATGCGTTGAGCAAAATCGGATTGATTAGGGTTTTCGCCTGTTCCTGATCAACATCCGGATCTTTACGGTCTATCATGCCTGGGATCAGAAGCAAAAGTTCCAAAGGAGGCGCAAAAGGTTTAATGGGAACGGATTCTTTAGCATTTTCCTCAACAAATTCCTGAACCTGATGAAGGAGCCCTTTTAATGCGCCCTTTTCCAACTTGATGGAATTTTCATCTTTATCGGAGAGATCTTTTAAATAAATATCCACTCTTCCCCTGTTGAAAGTCTGTTCGACCTGTTTACGTATCTGACTTTCTAAAAAAATGAGGGTATCCGGAACCCGGATATGCAGGTCCAGAAAACGGTGGTTGACCGTTCGAATCTCCAGCTCATAGCGTCTTTTTCCATCCGATCCTGAGGCTTTTCCATAGCCGGTCATGGAATTCATATCTTCCTCCTTTGATCCCTCGCAAAATCCCCGAAATTATTCTCATGCCGTTTAGGCCCTTTTATTTTTTTCTTGCAAATGACCTTTTTTCAGATTTACCCGTATACTATAGAATAATATATTTTAACCGATGAATACAAGAGCTTCTCATTCCACGCGTGTTATAATGTGAAAAACAAAGGAGCCGATGATGAAATTTGATGGAATTACTTGCCGGGCCATTGTCCTGGAGCTTAATAAAAAAATTGTTGGCGGTCATGTGAAAAAGATTAACCAAATTGGCCCTCATACCCTTACGATGCATATTTATGCTCACCGATCAAACCAGCTTCTCTATCTTTCTTCTGACCCTTCTAAGGCCCTCCTTTACCTGACGAATCGGACTTATGAAAATCCAAAAAGTCCGCCAAATTTTGTGATGTTCCTTCGAAAACACCTGGGCCAGGGAAAAATTACGGAGATCGCACAGCTTGGAATGGACCGGACGGTTCGCATTCGTTTTGAAACCCATAATGAGATGGGAGATCCGGAAAAAAAGGATCTCTACTGTGAGTTTATGGGAAGATATTCCAACCTCATTCTCGTCAACCAGGAGGGGACTGTCCTTGATGCGATGAAAAGGGTCAGCGGGGCCATGTCCCGGGTTCGTCAGGTCTATCCTGGTTCCTCCTACAAGGTCTTTCCTGCCGAAAAAATAGAGATTTTAGAAAAAGAGGTCGACGCAAGGGACCTGATCCGGGAAATGAGCCCGAAGGCCCAAGTCAATAAGATCTTTATTCAAAAACTGACCGGATTCTCCCCCCTGGCCGCACGGGAAATTGCCTTTCGAGCAGGAGTAGAGCCTGACATGGCCATTGAAAAGCTCAGCCAGGGGCAGATCGAAAAACTCAATCAGGTTCTTCAAACATGGATTCTTGCCATCCGCCAGGGAAATTTCGAGCCTTCATACTATGGGCCTCCTGACGGCGCCTTTTACCCCTTCCCTTTATACCATCTGGGAAAACCGGATCTGAAGGATCCTTCCCTATCCTATCTTATTGATCTTTTCCGATCATTTGAAGGACGAGATGATAAAGTCGGGCAAAAAAAAGAAGCCCTCCACCAGGTCCTTCAAAAAGAAGTGGAAAGATTGGAAAAAAAGAAATTAAAGCTTGGCGCTGATTATGAACAGACGTTAAATCGGGACGAAATCAAGGAAGAAGCGGATCTTCTTTCCGCTGACCTTTACCGGATGAAAAAAGGTCAGACGGAAATTAAAGTCAGTAATTTTTTCAAGGGCGGAGAAGAAAAGACCATTCTTTTGGATCCCAAAAAAAGCCCCTGGGAAAACGTGGAGTATCGCTATCATAAATATTCAAAGCTGAAGACCGCGAACAAGCTATTGCGCCTTCAAATCCCAAAAATGGAAAATCAGCTCCGTTATCTCAGACAGCTGTCCCTGATGTTGGACCAGGCTGAAAGCCTGGAAGATCTGGAAGAGATCAAAAATGAGATGAAAGATGAGGGACTGATCAAAAAGCCCAGCCATCGTCAAAAAAATAAAGAGAAAACCCCGCAGGCCCTTCCCCCTCGAAAGTTTCAAAGTCCTTCCGGCTTTTCCATTTTTGTGGGGAGAAATAATCGGCAAAATGACCAACTGACTTTAAAAGAAGCGGGAAAAGAAGACTTTTTCTTCCACGCAAAAACCATTCCCGGCGCTCATGTGATTCTTTTTGCCGAAGGAAAAGTTCCCTCCCAGGAAGACATTAAAGCAGCAGCCTTCCTGGCCGCAAAATATTCCTCGCAGGGGCAGGAACCATTCGTAGACGTGGATTATACGGAGAAAAAGAATGTGTATAAGGCCAAGGGAGCAAAACCCGGTATGGTCTACTATAAGGAATTTAAGACCATCCGGGTCAGCACGCTGAAAAGCCCTCCGCTTCAGGACCTGGAAGAAAAAAAGGAATGATTTGGATGTAATCCGCCCCGCGTCTTTCCAGGAAAATTTAGAATGAAAAACACGGAGGATTCATCGGGAAAAATGGAATTAGTCAACTCCTTCATCTACACAGGCCCTAAGAATTTCCATCACGTCATAGGCGCTCAGGGGCTGGAAGCCCTGGATGGGACCATGATGGTGGCTGATAGTATCCTCAGCCATTTTTTCCAGGAGGGAATCGTCGATTCCCAGCTCTTTTAATGTCATCGGAAGGTGAAGCTCCCTTTCAAAATACCGGTAGAGCAGGTCAATAGCCCGAACGGACGTTTCAAAAGGATCTTTGCTGTCGATTCCAAAAACGACCTGACCAAAGCGGGAGATTTTCATTACGGTTTGATGATTTAACACGTATTTCAGCCACCGGGGGGTAATGATGGCAAGGCCAACCCCATGGGTGATATCGTACTGGGCAGAAAGCTCATGTTCAATGGGATGAACCGACCACTGCTGGGTTTTCCCAACTTCGACTAGGCCATTAATGGCCCATGATCCAGCCCACATCAGGTTGGCTCTGGCCTCATAGTTTTCCGGCTCGTTAACGGCCAGCTTTCCATATTTCAGGCAGGTCCTCAGAAGTCCCTCAGAAATGGAATCTTGAACAAAGGCTGAATCATCAACCGAAAAATAATTTTCCATAATATGAGACATAATATCCGCTGTCCCGGCCGCAGTCTGTCGGGCAGAAACGGTAAAAGTATTTTCCGGATTTAAGTAGGAAAACTTGGGAAGGACAGCCTTGGCGGCCCAGCCCAGCTTTTCCATGGTTTCTTCGTTGGTGATGACTGAGGCCTTGTCCATTTCCGAGCCTGTTGCTGAAAGAGTAAGGATAGTTCCGATCGGAAGCGCCTTTTCAACTTTCACTTTTTTAAGGACGATCTCCCAGGGATCCTCATCCACATAATAAGCGGCCGCGATAAGCTTCGCGCAGTCAATGGTGGATCCCCCACCAACAGCTAAAAGAAAGTCACAGCCCTTTTCATGGCACAGGCTAACGCCCTCCCTGGCTTTGGAAATCCGGGGATTGGCCTGGACGCCAGAAAGCTCTTCAAAGGGAAGACCCGCCTGATTTAACGCCTCAACAACCTTATCATAAAGGCCCATTTTTTTTATTGAACTTTTCCCATAGACCAGAAGGACTTTTGTTCCCCCAAACTTTCGGACTTCGCCCCCTAAGCTGGTCAGATCATTTCTGCCAAAGATGATTTTCGTTGGAACGTGAAAAACAAAATTTTCCATAGTTTCTCCTTTGCCGGTTCTTCCCTCAATAAAGGAAATCGCTTGCCCAGAGGGCAACTTTCATGCCTATAGTTTATCAGGTATTTGTTTTTGGAAAAAGAGTTGACAAAGGCGGAGAGGACTGATATTTTTCTGGCAGAGATGGGATTCATTATGCGTGAAAGCGTTTTTGAACCGATACTCAAAACCACAAGGAAATGAAAAAGCCGAGCTTATATCTTTTAAGAATGAGACTCAAAATACAGGGCATAAATGTTTTTAAGGCGCGGAATTTTGAGTTCAAAATCCGCGGTTTTTTATTTTTTGGACCCGACTTGGCTTCAGTGTGGCGATCATTTGTCAGTGATTGGGGGAGGATCCCCCATGAAAGCACAATGAAAGGAGCTTCTATGGAAGCAGTAAAAACAATTCAAGAGGTCAGGAAAAAAGTTCAGGCCAAAAAAAATGAGGGAAAGTCCATCGGCCTAGTGACGACCATGGGTTTTTTGCATGAGGGCCATCTGTCGCTTATTGAGGCCTGCCGGAAAGAAAATGATTATGTCATTGTCAGCATTTTTGTCAATCCGACCCAGTTTGGACCCAATGAGGACCTAAATTCTTATCCTAGGGATCTGGAATCTGATTTAAAAAAATGCGAACAAATGGGAGCAGACCTGGTTTTTTTCCCCGATCCCCAAGAAATGTACCAGGACCACAAAACCTATATTAAAGTTGAGGATCTCTCGTCTAAGCTTTGCGGAAAGACCCGGCCCATCCACTTTCGGGGAGTCTGCACGGTCTGCGCCAAGTTTTTTAATATTACCCAGGCGGACCGGGCCTATTATGGGTGGAAAGATGCCCAGCAGCTGCTGATTTTAAAAAAGATGGTTAAAGACCTCAATATGAATATTGAGCTAATTGGCATGCCGATTGTTCGGGAAGAAGACGGACTGGCAAAGTCCTCCAGAAACAAATATCTGACCCCAGACCTTCGAAAGGAAGCTAGCTGCCTCTATCGGGCAATTTTAGCCGGCAAGAAAAAAATTGGTCTGGGCGTTTCCGCTCAGGAAATTACGAAAACCATGAGAGAGGTCATTGAAAACGAGCCTGACAGCAAAATTGATTATATTTCTGTCGTTGATCCCAATAGTCTGGACGAGGTGGAAACCATCCAGGGACCTGTTCTTGTTGCGATGGCGGTTTATATGGCAGACAAGGCGCGTCTGATTGATAATTTCCGCTGGGATCCCCAAAATCCAGAAGCATAAACGCGCTCGTCTTACTTTATAAAAAGAATAAGGAGGATTTCATGAATCCACTGATAAAAAAAATAACTTGCCTGGCCCTGGCGGGTCTTCTCGTCTTTTCTGCCACGGCCTGCGGGAATAAAGAACCCAAAGAACCAGGAAAAAAGGAAAATGAAAAGGGAAAGGTCACTGTCCTTAAAGCCAACCAGCCTGTCAACCCCACCCACCCCTACCAGCTTGGTCTGGAAAAATTTGCAGAGCTGATTAAAGAAAAAACCGACGGCCGCTATCAAATCGACATCTATCATTCCGGCCAACTGGGCGATGAACGCTCATCCATTGAAAATTTACAGATGGGAAGTTTGGATATTGCCGTCTGCTCAACTGGTCCCATGGGCGGTTTTCTTCCCGATTTTCAGGTTCTGGATTTACCCTTTCTTTTTGAAAGTTATGAGCAGGCAGACAAGGTCCTGGAAGGGCCCGTCGGTGATCAGCTTCTCGCTAAGCTGAAGGACCTTGGCATTGTTGGCTGCGCCTTTGAAGAGAACGGATTTCGGGTTTTGACCACGTCCGAAAAATGGGGTCCTGTAAAAACCCTGGACGATCTGAAGGGCCTAAAGATCCGTACCCAGGAAAATGAGGTTCATATGGAGGCTTTTAAGCTTCTGGGCGCAGATCCCACCCCCATGTCCTGGTCGGAGGTCTTTACCCAGCTTCAAAACGGCGGATTAGATGCCCAGGAAAACCCGGTCCCTATCCTCTATAACAATAAGATCAATGAAGTCCAAAAGTATGTGTCGATGACCCGTCACCTCTACTCCCCTGCCCTTTTCCTCATTTCTCAGAAAACCTTTGACCAGCTTTCCCCTGAAGATCAGAAAATTTTCTTGGAATGTGCCAAAGCTTCAGCAAAATATGAAAAAGAGCAAATTCGCCTCCAGGAAAAAGAGCAAATTTCAAAACTAAAAGACCTTGGAATGGTCTTTAACGAGCCGGATATCGGCCCTTTTAAAGACGCGGTAAAACCCGTCTACGAAAAATATCAAGGGAAATTTGACCTGGAAATCATGAAGGCGATTTCAGATGCGGTCCAGTCAAAATAAGAGAAAGAATTTCTGAAAAGGAAGAGGTTGATCAATGAAAACCCTTGAGAAAATCCAAAATGGCCTCTCTAAAGCGGTTTCTTTTCTTATCGCCATGACCTTGATTGTGATGGTTTTTGTCATTTTTCTTCAGGTTCTAGTCCGCTTTTTTAAGGGCGCCCTTCCCTGGTCAGAGGAACTGGCCAGGTATCTGCAGATCTATCTGACTTTGCTTGGCGTTTCGGTGGCCATTAAAAATAAGAATCTCATTTCTGTGGACATCCTCTTTAAAAAAACCGGATCCAAAGGGCAAAAGATCTTGGAGGCTTTGCGCTTTTTCTTCATGACTGTTTCGCTTATTTTTATGGGCTATTCCTCCTGGACGCTCATTCAAATGACCATGAAGCAGGTTTCGCCGGTTTTAAGCATCCCCATGGGAGTGGTCTATTTTTCGGTTCTATTAGGCTGCTTCCTGGGACTGGTCCAAAACCTATTAAATTTCTTTCTTTCCCGAAAAGGCTCAAATCCACTAAATAAGCGGGCGAATAAGGAGGATATTCATGTCTGAAACTTTTTTGGCCGGGATTCTTCTTTTTGGAATCCTGGCCTTTCTTATCTTAATCAAGATGCCCATTTCTATCTCCCTGATGTCCGCCTCCCTGGTTACTATCCTTGTTATGGGGATACCCATTCAGATTGCCGGACAAAGGATCATCACCGCCCTTGACTCCACTTCTTTCCTGGCCATTCCCTTTTTTATTCTAGCCGGTTCTTTGATGGGAGAAGGCGGCATATCGGACCGGCTGATCCACTTCGCCAATAGTCTGGTCGGCCATAAAAGAGGCGGCCTTGCCATCGTCTCCATCCTA